>CAKZNX010000289.1 GCA_937132045.1 uncultured bacterium | reverse complement strand
ACGGAACGCCAGCGGGTAGAGCAACAGATGAAGGAGCACGAGCTGTCCCCCGCGATCCGCTGTGCAGTAGATATGGCTCTGCACGACTGGCTAGGCAAACGCGCCGGGATGCCTTTGTGGAAGATGTGGGGTCTGGCGCCCGACCGGATTGTGCCCACGACAGTCACCATCGGTATCAACCCGCCAGACATTGCCCAGCAGCGGGTGCACGAATGGCTGGCGCTCACCGGCGCGAAAGCGCTCAAAATCAAGCTCGGAAGCCCGGAAGGGATTGAAGCCGATAGAGCCATGTTCCTCGCCGTTCAGGAAGTAACGCCAGCCGAGTTGGTGCTTCGTGTGGACGCAAACGGCGGCTGGAGCCTCGACGACGCGATCCTGATGTGCCGATGGCTGGCGGAGCACCGCGTGGAGTACGTGGAACAGCCGCTGGCGAAAGGCATGGAGGATGCCCTGCCCGAACTGTATCGCCAGTCTCCTCTGCCCATTTTTGTGGATGAAAGCGTGTTCACCAGCGCGGACGTGGTCAAACTCGCAGACCGGGTGCACGGCGTGAACCTGAAATTGATGAAGTGCGGCGGCTTGACGGAAGCGCTGCGCATGCTTCACACGGCGCGAGCATGTGGACTTCAGGTGATGCTTGGATGCTATTCCGACAGCAGTCTGGCGATTACCGCTGCCGCGCATCTGTCGCCTCTGGTTGACCACCTCGACCTGGATAGCCACCTGAACCTTCTGGACGACCCATTCGCCGGAGCCGAACTGGCGGACGGGCGCGTGGTGCCAAACGACCTGCCCGGACTGGGGGTACGACGGCGTGAGGATACTGCCTGAGCATCGCGTCGCTATTCTTCAGCATGGGGGTATCCGGGGGCACTACGGCAAGACCGGTCTGGCGCTTCTGCGCTACAGTGAAGCACAGATTGTGGCTGTGATCGACGCCGAGTGCGCGGGCCGCTTCCTCCCCGCGTTGACCGGCATCGCCAGAGAAGTGCCCATCGTGGCATCCCTGCGCGAGGCGTTGCACTTTCAGCCTCATATTCTCGTCACCGGCATTGCCCCGCCGGGCGGCGCGCTTCCCGATCCGTGGTGGCAGGAGGTGAAGGAGGCGGTCGCCGCGGGGTTGTGCGTTGTCAACGGCTTGCACACGCCGATGGAAGACCATCCCGACCTGAAACCTCTGCTGCGCGAAGGGCAGTGGATATGGGATGTACGGCGCGAACCGCCGGGGCTAACGCTGGGCAGTGGCGCGGCGCGAGAGCTACCCTGTCTGCGCGTGCTCACCGTCGGCACCGACATGGCGATTGGCAAGATGTCCACCAGCATCGAACTGCATCGCGCGTCACTGCGGCGAGGTCTGCGGTCGGCATTTATCGCCTCAGGGCAGACAGGCATCATGATCGCGGGCGACGGAGTGCCTCTGGATGCAGTAAGGGTGGACTTCGCGGCTGGCGCCGTAGAACAGATTGTGATGCGCTACGGGCGCGAGCACGACATCCTGCACATCGAGGGTCAGGGGTCGTTGCTGAACCCTGCTTCCACCGCCACCCTGCCCCTTATTCGCGGTTCCCAGCCAACCCATCTCATTCTGGTGCATCGGGCTGGGCAAGCACATATCCGAAGTTATCCACACGTGCCCATTCCGCCGCTGCGCGAAGTCGTAAGGCTCTACGAAATGGTGACGTCCGCGGCGGGAGCGTTTGCTCCTGCACCGGTCGTCGGCATCGCGCTCAACACCGCGCATCTGAGCGAGGAGGAGGCATTGCAGGCGATTGTGAGCGTTGAATCCGAAACCGGTTTGCCCTGCACGGACGCCGTGCGGTTGGGAGCCGATAAGCTGCTGGACGCCATCCTGCCTCCGAAGTAGGAGACAGGTCACGCGGAGGCGCCCTCCACGTCATCGGGTCGTTTGCCTCCGCGCGAGTATGAAGTGCTTACACCAGCGAGTTCTGTTTCGTGAACTCCACCAGCTCGTCCACCATGCAGAACGCCAGTCCTGTCACGGTGTCCGCCGCGCCGTAGTATACCGCAATCCGTCCCGTGGCGGCATCGGTCAGTGCGGCGCAGGGGAACACGACGTTTGGCACATCGCCCACACACTCGTACAGCTCCTGCGGAGAGATAATGTATGGAGCGGTGCGGTAAATCACCTTCCAGGGCTTTTCGAGGTCGAGCAAGGCAGCGCCCCCGCTGTAGACGAAACCGTTGCACGAAGTTAACACACCGTGATAGATGAGTAGCCAGCCCTCCGTCGTCTCAATTGGAACCGGTCCCGCGCCGATCTTGGTGCTCTGCCAGCCGCCTGCCGGCGCCATTACAAATCGGTGATGCCCCCAGTGCACCATATCCGGGCTCTCGCTGTAGAACATGTCGCCCCACGGAGTGTGTCCCCGGTCGCTCGGTCGACTGAGCATGGCGTACTTACCGTTGATCTTTCGGGGGAACAGCACGCCGTTGCGGTTGTAGGGTAGAAAGGCGTTCTCGAGCTGGTGGAAAGTCTCGAAATCCTGCGTCCACGCTACGCCGATGGTGGGACCATGATAGCCATTGCACCATGTCACCCAGTAACGGTCGTCAATCCACACCACGCGCGGGTCGTAGCCATATTCCCAGCCCAGTTCCTGCGCTGCCTCGCCCACAAAGCGGATGCGTTCGGGGTTAATCTCCCAGTGGATACCGTCTTTACTGCGCCCGGCGTGCAGCTGCATATACCGACGGGTGTCATCACAGCGGAAAACGCCGCGAAACTCCCCCTGATGCGCCACCACGGCACTGTTGAAGATGCTGTTGGACGTCGGCAGGAGGTTGCGCGGAATAATCGGGTTCTTGCTATACCGCCACATCACACCCGGATAACCTTTGGGCTTGTCTTCCCAGGGTATGTTCGGCAGCTCCGCACCAATGAT
>CAKZNX010000288.1 GCA_937132045.1 uncultured bacterium | reverse complement strand
GGCTAATGGAGGCTGAGGTCATGCGGCGCACCCTGCTCATCGGAATTGGCAATCCTTACCGCCGAGACGATGCCGCCGGCATCATTGCCGTGCAGCGAGCGCGTCCTCTCCTGCCCAAGCACGTCGAGTCGCTGGAGTGTACAGGCGACCTGACCGCCCTGCTAGCGGTGTGGCAGGGGGCACGATGCATCATCGTGGACGCTATGCGCTCTGACGGCGTGCCGGGCACGGTCGTACGCATCGACTCACAGAAGCTCCCGCTGCTTGCTGAGCTGCACTTTTTCTCCACCCATGCGGTCGGTCTGCCGGAGGTGATCGGGCTGGCAAGGGCGCTGGGTCGTCTCCCCGACGAGCTGGTACTGTTCGGTATCGAAGGCGCCGATTTTTCCGAGGGCGAAGGGCTGTCGCCTGAGGTCGAAAAAGCGGTTGAGGATGTGGTACGCTATATTCTGCGAGAGGTGCTGGAAGGCGAAGCGAATGCATGAGTTCTCACTGGCAGAGGCTATCGTGCGCGCCTGCGAAGAGGTTGTGCAGGCAAACGGGGGCGGTACGGTGGAGAAGGTGTCATTGCGTATCGGTGAACTCCGGCAGGTGGTGCCCGATGCGTTGACATTCGCCTTCGACATCCTGAAAACGGATACGCTCCTGTCGCAGGCAACGCTGGAGTGGGAAACGGTGGCGGCGGTGGTTCGATGCAGGCAATGCAGTACGCAGTATCGCCCGAAGGATGTGTTCTGGGAGTGTCCGTCGTGCGGTGCTCTCGGCGCGGATGTGGTGGCGGGCGAGGAACTGGAGATTGTGTCCATCACGGTGGCAGGGGGTCGCGATGGAGATTAAAGTCGTCAAGCGCATCATGGAGGCGAACGAACAGCACGCCGAGGTGGTCCGTCAGCGTCTGAACGAGGCAGGCGTGGTGGCGCTGAACGTTATCAGCGCACCCGGCTCTGGAAAGACGTCGCTGATTGAATGTGCCATCCGCGAATTGCGCGAAGAGCTTTCCGTCGCCGTGATCGAGGGCGACCCGGACACGACCCGCGACGCCGAACGCATTGCTCGGCTCGATGTGCCGGTGGTGCAGGTGAACACCGAGGGCGGCTGTCATCTGAACGCCACGATGGTATTGCGTGCGCTGGACGAGATTCGGCGCGACGGCTTGCGATTGCTTTTTATCGAGAACGTGGGCAACCTGGTTTGTCCGGTGGTTTTCGACCTCGGAGAGACGCACCGCGTGGCGGTCGTGAGCGCCGCAGAGGGACACGACAAGCCCGCCAAATACCCTGCCCTGTTCCGCACCGCGCAGGTGACCGTGTTGAACAAGGTAGACCTGATACCGTATCTGGACTTCGACGAGTCGCAGCTCATCTCAGACGTGCGCAAGCTGAACCCGACCATGCCCATACTGCGCGTCTCCTGCCGCACCGGCGAAGGGATGGCGGAATGGATTGGGTGGCTGCGGCAGGCAGTGACCACACCTTCAGCCGTCTCCGTAAGGTGAAAACCCCGGTACAGCGCATCCGTCTAGTCATTCGTGGGGCGGTGCAGGGCGTGGGATTTCGCCCGTTTGTGTACCGTCTGGCGACCGAGCTCGACTTGAACGGCTGGGTGCTGAACTCCGCTCAGGGTGTGTTCATCGAATTGGAAGGCGACCCCGCACGGCTCCAGCATTTTGTCCGGCGATTGGAGACCGAAAGACCGCCGCGTGCCTTCATCCAGAGTCTGGAACAGTCCGTGCTGGACCCCACCGGTTACACAGGCTTTGAAATCCGACACAGCGAGGAAGCAGGCGAGAAAAGTGCGCTCATCTTGCCCGACATCGCTACCTGCCCCGATTGCCTTCGCGAGGTGCTTGACCCCGACAACCGGCGTTACCGCTACCCGTTTACCAATTGCACCAACTGCGGACCGCGCTACAGCATTATCGAGGCACTGCCATACGACCGCCCGAACACTACCATGAAGGCGTTCGCAATGTGTGCGCGGTGCCGTGAGGAATACGAAAACCCGCTGGACCGCCGCTTCCATGCTCAGCCCAACGCTTGCCCGGAGTGCGGGCCGCATCTGGAGCTGTGGGACCACCCTGGCAACGTGCTTGCACAGAACGATGAAGCACTGAGGGAGGTCGCGGCTGCCATTCGCGAGGGACGTATTGCGGCAGTGAAGGGACTGGGCGGATTCCACCTGATCGTAGATGCGCGAAACGAAACGGCTGTGCGCCGACTGCGCGAGCGCAAACGGCGTGAGGAGAAGCCCTTTGCGCTGATGTATCCCTCGCTGGAGGCGGTGCAGGCACACTGCGAGGTCAGTGCGACGGAAGAGCGGGTGCTGTGCTCGCCCGAGTCTCCCATTGTGCTGCTGAGGCGTCGCGAGGCGGACGATGTTGCCCCATCCGTCGCGCCCGGCAATCCGTATCTGGGCGTGATGCTTCCGTACACTCCCCTGCACCACCTGCTGACGCATGAGCTGGACTTTCCCATCGTCGCCACCAGCGGCAACCTGTCGGACGAACCCATCTGCATCGATGAGTTCGACGCTTTGAGTCGGCTCGCCGGCATCGCCGACGTGTTTCTGGTGCACAACCGCCCTATTGCCCGCCATGTGGACGATTCGGTGGTGCGTGTGCTGATGGGTCGCGAGCTGGTGCTGAGACGTGCGCGCGGCTACGCTCCGTTACCCGTACTGGTGCGAGAACCGCTCCCTCCGCTTCTGTCGGTTGGTGCGCATCTGAAGAATACGGTGGCTCTGAGCGTGGACCGGCAGGTATTCATCAGTCAGCACATCGGCGACCTCGAAACACCGCAGGCTCTGCAAGCATTCCATCGTGTCATCGCTGACGTTCGGGGGTTATGGGAGCATCAGCCACAGGCAGTAGCGTGCGATATGCATCCCGATTACATCTCCACGCAGGCGGCGCACCGCATGGGACTGCCCGTGTATGAGGTACAACATCATCTGGCGCACGTGCTGGCGTGTATAGCGGAGAACGAGGTAGCCCCGCCGGTGCTGGGGGTGTCGTGGGATGGAACGGGCTACGGAACCGATGGCACGGTGTGGGGCGGCGAGTTCCTGCTGGTTACCGAAGCGGGTTTCGAGCGGTTTGCCCACCTGCGCGAGTTCCTGCTTCCGGGGGGTGAACGCGCCGTGAAGGAGCCTCGGCGCTCGGCGCTGGGAGTGCTGTACGAAACGATGGGCGAAGACGCATGGGCGCGATTGCACGGGCAGTTTCCCGAAAAGGAATCGCACCTGCTGATGGAACTGCTCCGGAAGCGCATCCAGTCGCCGCTGACCACCAGTGCTGGCAGGCTGTTCGACGCGGTGGCTGCGATTCTGGGACTGCGACAGGTGGTGAACTTTGAAGGACAGGCAGCAATGGAGCTGGAGTTCCTCGCCCATCGAATGCAGACAGAGGACTACTATCCGTTCCAGTTACACGGCGACGTACCGGTCATCGTGGACTGGTCACCGATGATTGCGCGGATT
>CAKZNX010000287.1 GCA_937132045.1 uncultured bacterium | reverse complement strand
CATTACGAGCCAGCCGCCAGGCAGACGAAGCAATCCCCTGCGGTTCCTCGTTAGACGAAGGCGATTGCTTCGTCGCTCCGCTCCTCGCAATGACACGACAGGCAGTGTGTCATTGCGAGCCTGCCGCAAAGCAGGCGAAGCAATCTCCGCGCCTCGCGGTGTGCGAAGGGGATTGCTTCGTCGCTCCGCTCCTCGCAATGACACGAAAGGTGATAGCAATCCCTCCGTCGCTCCGCTCCTTGCCATGACACGGAACGACTATACCATGCCTCCTTGCTACTGCTTCGCCATCTGGCGCAGAACCATCTGCAGGATGCCGCCGTGCCGGTAGTACTCCACCTCCACCGGCGTATCGATTCGCGCAATGGCGGTGAAACGCTTCTCGTTGCCGTGCTCGTCGCGGGCGATGACGGTTACCTCCTTGCGCGGCTGCAGGTCGGTGATACCGAGGACGGTATACCGCTCGTGTCCGGTCAGCCCAAGCGTCTCCCGATTCTCCCCCGGCAGGAACTGCAGAGGCAGTACGCCCATACCCACCAGGTTACTGCGGTGGATGCGCTCGTAGCTCTCTGCCAGTACCGCCCGTACGCCCAGCAGGATAGTGCCCTTCGCCGCCCAGTCGCGCGAGGAGCCGGAACCATACTCCCTGCCAGCAATCACCACCAGCGGAATACCTGCCTGTTTATAACGCATCGCTGCCTCGTAGATGGGCAGGGTCTCGCCCGAGGGGAAGTGCACTGTGATACCGCCTTCCGTCCCGGGCAACAGAAGGTTCTTGATCCGGATGTTGGCGAAGGTGCCACGCATCATCACCTCGTGGTTGCCCCGACGTGCGCCGTATGAGTTGAACTCGTGCGGCTGTACCCCGTGCGCCACCAGATACTGCCCAGCCGGAGTGCTGACGGAAATGGACCCCGCCGGCGAGATGTGGTCTGTGGTGATCGAGTCGCCAAACATCGCCAGCACGCAGGCGTCCTGAATATCGCTGAGCACGCCCGGCTCCGGAGTCATGTCCACGAAATACGGCGGTTCCTGAATGTAGGTGGAGCTGGCGTCCCAAACGTACAGGTTGCCCTCCGGAACCGGCAGGTCCTGCCAGAACTTGTCGCCCGCAAAGACGCGGCTATACTGTCGGCGGAACATCCCGGCGTCCAGCGACTGCCGGATGGCTTCGCGTACATCCTCCTGCGTGGGCCAGATGTCGCGAAGGTATACCGGCTTGCCTTCGCGGTCGGCGCCAAGCGGCTCGTTCAGAAGGTCGATATTCATGGTGCCCGCCAGAGCATATGCCACCACCAGCATCGGAGAAGCCAGATAGTTGGCGCGCACCACAGGGTTGATGCGCCCCTCGAAGTTGCGGTTACCGCTCAGCACCGCCGCCACCACCAGATCACCCTCCTTCACCGCTCTGGCGATGGGTTCGGGCACCGGGCCGCTGTTGCCGATGCAGGTGGTACACCCGTAGCCAACGACGTGGAAACGCAGTTGCTCCAGATACGGGATCAACCCCGACGCCTGCAGGTAATCGGTGACCACGCGCGAGCCGGGCGCCAGACTGGTCTTCACCCACGGCTTCGTCTGCAACCCCCGCTCCACCGCTTTCTTCGCCAGCAACCCCGCGCCGATCATCACCGAAGGGTTGCTGGTGTTGGTGCAGCTGGTGATAGCAGCGATCACCACATCGCCGTGCGTCAGGCTATAGTCGGTACCCTCCACCGTGACGCGACGCTCGACCTGCTCGTCGCTCAGTTCGAACCCCCGCTCTTTCACGGGCGCGCGCAGGCTTACCGCGAACGACTTACTGGCTTCGCGCAGAGGTACGCGGTCATGCGGGCGCTTCGGTCCGGCGAGGCTCGGCTCTACGGTGCTGAGATCCAGCTCCAGCATGTCGCTGAAGACCGGTTCCGGAGAGCCGTCGGTGCGGAAGAGAAGGTTTTCCTTGCAGTAGCGCTCGGCAAGCTCCACCACCTCGTCGGGTCTGCCGGTGCCGCGCAGATACGCAATGGTTTCGGCATCTACCGGGAAGAAGCCCATGGTTGCCCCGTATTCTGGTGCCATGTTGGCGATAGTGGCGCGGTCAGGCAGGCTGAGTCGGCTGATACCCTCGCCAGTGAACTCCACAAACCTCCCCACCACACCCTTCTGCCGAAGCATCTGAGTAACCGTCAGCACCAGGTCGGTGGCGGTAGCGCCTTCCGGCAACTCGCCAGTCAGGCGGAAGCCCACCACTTCCGGCGTCAGCATGTAGTAGGGCTGTCCCAGCATGACTGCCTCCGCCTCGATGCCGCCCACACCCCAGCCCAGCACACCCAGCCCGTTGACCATTGTGGTGTGGCTGTCCGTACCCACCAGAGTATCAGGATAGGCGGTCGCTTCACCGTGGTGCTCGCGCCGGTGCACCAGCGGCGACAGGTACTCCAGGTTCACCTGATGCACAATGCCCATGCCCGGCGGCACGATGCGGAAGTCGCGAAACGCCGACTGCGCCCATCGCAGGAAGGTGTATCTCTCGACATTGCGCTGATACTCTAAAGCCACGTTCCGCTCGTAGGCGTCGGGCAGTCCGAACACATCCACCTGCACCGAGTGGTCGATCACCAGGTCTACCGGCACGATGGGGTTGATTTGCATGGGGTCACCACCTATGCGCTGCATGGCGGAACGCATCGCGGCGAGGTCCACCACCGCGGGCACGCCGGTAAAGTCCTGCATGACCACGCGAGCCGGCATAAAAGCGATTTCCCGTGTTTCGCCGCCCTGCGCCCATCTCGCCAGCGCCAGCACATCCTCCGCCAGAATGGTGCGACCATTCTCGTGTCGAAGCAGATTTTCCAGCAACACGCGGATGGAATACGGCAGGCGGTCGATCCCGGTAACACCGGCTCGTGATAACGCATCCAGACGATAGATGACGGCGTCCCCAGCGGGAGTGCGAAGTAGTGCTCTGGCATTGAGAGAGTTCTTCATGGTGACCAATCCTCTTTCCGAAGCGTTCTGTAATATTCTACCAGAACTGCGCCCACGAGGTGACCTGATACCGTTCCGGTGTGCCAGCAGATATGGCATGCCTCGTGGATGAGCGTGTGAGAAAATCAATTGCCAGCCAGTGATCGACGACCATACAGGTTGTGAAAGGCCCTTTCACACCCCTCTCCCAACCTCTCCCCGAAGCGGGGAGAGGTGCTTTCTCCCCCTTCCCGCGTCGGGAAGGGGGATGGGGGGTTAGGTTCCAAAGTTTTTGAAACACCCTCCGCGTGAATTGACACATGACCATTTTTGATGTACAATGTAGTCAAACCCACAGAGGTTCGGGCACGAGCCTGCCTGATTGCTGGGTGATGGGTCCCGATGCCTCCACACAGGTTCGTTGTACCGAACGGAATGTGAAGGAGAGGAGGATGTGCGATGAGGCACGATTCCGGTTTCGGTGGCTGGGTTTTGCCCTCCGTCCTCGCCGTGATGCTGGCAGTGCCGGTCGTATTCTCGCTATCCGGGTGTGGCGGAGGCGATGGAGAAGAACCGAAACTGATTCGGCTGAGCGACGCTTCAGGACGTGCCATTAGCGACACTAACAACAACGGAGTCCCCGACCTTCCCCTTGATTCCCGCCCCACTGTGATGACCACGTTGACCGGCTTCTCCCCAAACACGCCCGTCGAGGTGCAGATTCTGCATAACGGCGTGCCGATGACCGACCCGCAGACAGGCAACCCTCTGCTTCTGCAACTAACCACCGACCAAAACGGCAATGTACCCCGCTTCCCGCTATGGGACCTCGGTGTAGACCCCACCACCGGCAACGCCGTCGACGCCACGGGCACCTATACGGTCGTCGCCACAGGGCAGGGCAAACAGGTCACCCTGCAGTTTGAGGTGCTCGCTGGCAGGTCGGCTGGGGCGCAGAGCCGACAGGCAGGCGCAGGCACCGTACTGGTAGTGGCTGGCACTCCGGCACGTCATCCCATGGGGTCTGTAGCCGTTGGGGAGCCGGTGCTGGTGGAAGGGTTCGGCTTCCCTGCCAATCAGCAGGTGAAAGTGTTTGTCGTGCGCGACTCCGAGCAATGGGCAGGTGGAGCCACGCTCACCGATGAGAGCGGAGGTGCCGAAACGGTGACCTGCACCGCTCAGGGCGACCTCCCGCGCACCGTTGTGTGGAGCGCTGCCCAGCGACTGGGCACGGGCCAGACCGACGGTGACTTTGACGTGGTGGTGGATGTGAACCGCAACGACCGCTACGACTCCGGCGTGGACGTGGTCAACGGTATGCTGGGCACCAGCTTCACGGTGCAGCAAGCTGGCACCAGACAGACCGGGCATCTGGCGGTGCAGCTGGCGGCTTCCCGGCAGGGCGCTTTCAAAGACCAGTTCGATGTGCGCGAGCCGGTCGGCGTCTGGGTTAATCCTCCCGCGCGCCCTCTTCTGCCGGGGAAGATGGTGCGTAAGTACGTGGTACTGCACAGAGATAGCTGGCAGAACGGCGATGAGCTGGTGGACGTTACCGGACGACCGGAGGGCGACCTGGTGCGCTACGCCTGTGCGAACCAGTACGCCTGCCCGGTATGGTATGCCCCTCTGACGCCCGGCAAGTACGACGTGATCATCGATGTGGACGAGGACGGCAAGTACACGCTTGGAGTGGACTACATCGATGCCGGCTCTGGCACTGGCAG
>CAKZNX010000286.1 GCA_937132045.1 uncultured bacterium | reverse complement strand
ATTGCGAGGATATACTGCCGATGAAGTCTGTGATGACAGGAGGTGCAAGCATGGATCATCGAAAAGCGTTTACCCTGATCGAGCTGCTCGTCGTCATCGCCATCATCGCCATCCTCGCGGCGATTCTGTTCCCTGTCTTCTCGCAGGCGAGGGATAAGGCGCGCCAGACGAGCTGTCTCAGCAACGTCCGGCAGATGGGTACCGCCGTGCACATGTATGCTCAGGATTACGACGAAGTGCTTCCGCGCAACGCGTATGCCGACCCACCTCGCGTGCTGGAAGGACCTCACTTCGTCAACTGCTCCAGCCCGCGGTGGATGGACGTGCTTCAGCCGTACATCAAGAACCTGCAGATTTTCAACTGCCCCAGCGACCCGTTCTCGTCCATCAGCGGAACGCTGTGGACGGGTCAGCCACACACGCTGATGCCCAATAGGCGCTATGTGTTTCAGCCGTACTCACCGGATGGCTCGCAGGTGTTCCGCGAGGCGGATTGTGGTGACCCGTTCGGCACCACCAACGTCGGCAGGCGGTTCGGCAGCTACGCCATCAACAACATGTATTACTCCGCGGCGGACAACTTCACGCCGCCCAACAACCAGCCGATGGCAGCGATCGCCGTGCCTGCGGACACCGTGCTCATCGCGGAGGTGCAGGGCTATGGGCAGAGTGGGGATTTCTATCGCGCTGACCTGAACGATCCTCAGCCCACCACCCCGCATGAGACCTTCCCGTTCCCAGCGCTAATCAACCGTCGGAACAACGGCGCCATTCTGGGACGCCACATGAAGCTCACGAACGTGGTGTGGTGCGACGGTCATGCGAAGGCGGTTCGGCTGGAGTATCTGGGCGCTACCCGCACCGTCGTGTGGAACAACCAGACGTATAACAATCTGATGTTCCGGTTCACCATAGAGGACGACTGATTTACCATCCGCCATCGCCACGTTGCATTGCAGAGCCTTCCCCTCGCTGGGAAGGCTCTTTTGCTATTGCTCGCGAGTCCCCCGTTGTTCACCCGAACGCTGTTCCAAACCCTTACCAACCCCTCTCCCGACCATTCCCTGACGCGGGGAGAGGGGCAAGCTCACCCTGACACCCTACCCGTGTCATTGCGAGGAGCGCAGCGACGA
>CAKZNX010000285.1 GCA_937132045.1 uncultured bacterium | reverse complement strand
CGTCACGACACGATTCTTGTACGTCGCGTCAAGGAGGGCGACTGGATCCGTGTGGGAGAACTGCCTGCCGAAACTCCGTCCGCCCGACTGGGAGTCGTCAAGCCACGCCACAAGGCGGAACTGCTACCGGTGTCCGGCTTCGAGGAGATACCGCTGGCAGAGCAGGCGGACGTGGCGCTCAACCTCAACTGGGACGACAACCGGAGTATGGCAAGCTTCTTCGGTGGTGTGCGGTGGTTCTGGGGTGTGCCCTTCGCCCTGGTGGAGCCGACGCTGAACGAGGCGAGATGCGCGACGCGCCGGGCGGTACGCCTCAGTCAGCGCGCAACCATGCTCTTCGCACTTGTGAGTGAGGAGGCGGGCGCTCAGCTGCGACTCACCTACGCCGACGGAACAGGGGAATCCGCATCGCTGAACAATGCGGCGCCGGCGTGGACGGGTTGGCCCCCCGTACTGCAGTGGCGGCTGTGGATGATTGCTCATCCGATTAAGGGTGAATTACGCAGTGTGGAACCGCGGGGCTGCAGTCTGTTTGCGCTTACGCTCAGCGACCTGCCCGAAGAGAAGCTGCAACCCACCTTGCTCGCGATGAGGGAAGCTCGGCAGGCATACCTTGCTGCCCAGCAACTCGAACAGCGCTGGCAGCAGGTCGCCAATAAGTTCCGCTCGCTACCGGGAGTGGCGGTACTGCCCACGTTTGCGGTCTACCCGCAATCGCATCCACTGATTAACGCGCTGCGCCGCCAGCGCGTGTTCGACAGACCCACGATGCTCTCTCCGGACGATCTGGTCAACCCATCTCTGCTCACCCCGCTCCGCTTCCCTATTGTGTGCTATCTGGGCGGCGAGAACTACTATCAGACCGTGAGGGAGCCGGGCGACGGCGAGCGCGCCATGCTCAACTACCTGCATCAAGGTGGCACACTGCTGGTATCGCCCCAGCAACCGTTCCCGTTCTACTACAACGAACGCGGCACCCCCACTGTGTTCGCACCAAGAATCGGCATGCCCATCAGTGGTAGCGGCGCGGAAGGACGTGGAGACTTCGTGCGTGGCAAAGAGGTGCGCGGCTGGGAGAAGCCTCCTCAGGGCATCACCTTGCGCTTCGTGCGCAACCCCAACCAGCAGATAGTCACCAGCCTGCCTGAGCAGATGCCCTTCCCCAGCGACGGCGACCTGCGCTGGCGCCCGATCGTGAACATCTGGGACGAACAGGAAGTGCGTTACACCCCGGTGCTGACGCTGGTAGACGACACCGGCAAGGAATACGGTGAAGCCATAGCGTTGATCGAGTTTCGGCAGGGCGACTTCCGCGGGTCGCGAATCCTGTACATCTGGCACCGCCTGATTGCCGACCCTAATTGGGCGCTGAGCATCTTCTCGGACGTGCTGAGCTATCTGGCAAACACCACTCCGCCTCCCCCTCAGCAGGTTCTCGTACCGCAGACGCTCGCCGCGCCGATCGTCGACGGCAAGCTGGAGGACGCCGTGTGGCAGAACGCGGCACAACTGGAGCTCAAATGGCGGTTCAACCCGGCTAATGCGCCTGCGCTCATCCCGCTCACCCCGACTCTGCGAACGACCGTGCGCCTGCTGTGGGACAAGCAGCACCTGTATGTGGGTTTCCAGTGTGAGGACCCAGATGTGTGGTCTGTCTATACCCAGCGCGACGCCTATGTGTGGGAGGGCGAGGCGGTGGAAGTGTACCTCGACCCGACAGGCAGAGGTCAGAACTACAAGGAGATCGACCTGAACCCGCTGGGTGCGCTGATTGACCTGAAGATTGCCGAAGCGAAGGACGGCAACCCCGGTGACGTCGAGCAGGCGCTTCGCTGGAACGCTTCAGGCTTGCGCTGGGCGACTTTCGTGAACGGTACGGTCAATGAGCGCAACGATCGGGACACCGGCTGGACAGCGGAGCTGGCGATACCGCTGAAAGAGATTCTGCTTAGCGATGAGCAGGTGTACGTGGGTGACCTGTGGCGGGCACAGTTCTACCGCATCGAGCGTCCCAAAGAGAGCACCGACGCCACAGCGGAGTTTCAGGCTTGGTCGCCCACCGACACCTTCCATCGACCCGAGCGTTTCGGCGCGATAGTGTTCGCCGGCTCCGCGCGAAGCGTGGATTTCTCCCTCTACCGACCGGGCAGCGACGGCTCGCCAACGTTCAACGTGAACGCGGGGACATGGCAGGTTCGGGATGGACTGTATGAGGGCAAGAACTGCATCGAGAACGGCTGGATACCGCGCGGCGCCAGCGCAGGTGATGGCAGCTGGAAGGATTATACGCTGAAGATTCGCTATCGGGTGGTGTCGCGCGGCTCCGATTGGCGGGACGGGTTGTGGGTCGGCTTCCGCTATGGTGACAGGGCATGTTATGCGCTCCTGTTCACATCGCGCGACGTCCAGCTGCACCGCGTGCCGTTCCGCGGGGCTTACAACGGCGATGAGCAGAAGCTGACCGCCGTGCCTTTCACACCAGATGACGAGTGGCACAACCTGCAGATACGGGTGCGCGGAGGCAAAATCGAGGTGGAGCAGGACGGGAAACCGCTGTTATCCTTCGAGGACGCTAACCCCCTGCCCGGTGGGGGCG
>CAKZNX010000284.1 GCA_937132045.1 uncultured bacterium | reverse complement strand
GGCAATACGAACTACCTGTTGAGAGCCCCGGTAACTTCTATCTTTCGCGCAGCAGACCCACGAACTCGCACCGTGACGGTAGAGGCGATCGTGAACAATCACGCGGGCAAGCTATTGCCCGGGCAATACGTGGTGATGGAGATCGCCAGAGGCACACCCCGACCAGCCATCACTGTGCCCCTGTCTGCCATTCGCCGCGACGGCGATGGAAAACCCTACGTCTGGGTGGTCACGGAAGCTCAACCGAAGGGGAAAACCATATACACCTGCGTGATGCACCCCGAAGTACAGTCCGATAAACTGGGGAAGTGCCCCAAATGCGGGATGGACCTCGTTCCCAAACAGCGGGGCGGCAGGTTCACGGCGCGTCGGGTGAAGGTCGTACTTGGCGAAACCAGCGGGCGTCGAGTGGAGGTGCGCGCGGGACTGCGCGAGGGCGATGAGGTCGTCACACGCGGCAACGAATATCTGAAGGAGGGTGATGCTGTGACGCCGGTGGAATGGGGCATCACCGGTCCGAAACGGTTACCTCAGCCATCGGACGCGATGCCGTCCATGCCGCGGATGGAACACGACACGCACTCACAACGCGCACCCACCAGCAATCATCAGGAACCGCACACGAGCAAGACCACGTACACCTGCCCCATACACCCGGAAGTGCGCTCGGACAAGCCGGGCGACTGCCCTGAATGCGGGATGCGTCTTGAGAAAGATGGAGGAGGGCATTCCCACTGATGGAAGACCAGTCCGACCAGAGCCTTCCCGCCCGAGCGCGCGAGTTCGTCGAACGCCGCGTTTTCAATATCTCCCAGTGGTCGGTAGAGCACCCCTACATCATTGTCGCATTCTACACGGCGATGATGATTCTGGCGGTGATCGCCGTCGGGTTCTGTATGCCGCGCCGGTTCATGCCTTACGTGGAAAGCCCGATGATTGGCATTGTCTCGATGATGCCGGGCTTAAGCGCGGAAGAGATGGAAACATACATCTCCGAACCCATCTGGGAGCGTATGATTAACATCGCCGGCGTGCGCTACATCCGTTCCACATCGCAGGAGGGGTTTAGCATCGTCTCGCTGGAGTTTCCCTACGGCACCGACATGGACAAAAAGGTGATCGAGGTGCAGGCGCTGTTAAACGTCATTCAGGCATACCTGCCCATGACTGGCGCCAACCTGAAACCTTCATGGGTGCTTAAGATCGACCCGCTGAACCTTCCCGTGCTCTCACTGGCGCTGACAGGCGACGAGCGGTGGGACATGAAGCGACTGCGCGAGCTGGCGGATAACGAGATTTCCAACCGTCTCAAGGCGGTGAGCCCCGACATCTTCACCGTCCAATCCTTCGGAGGGTACCGCAGGCAGATACAGGTCATCGTGGACCGGCAGAAACTCTCCGCCTTGGGGCTGTCCATTTTGCACGTACGCGACGTGCTCGATGCCAACAACGTCTCCAAGCCCGCCGGTGTGCTGACGAGCGGCGATGTGGAGCAGATCGTGCGGATCGATAGCCTGGGTCGCGACGCGCAGACCATCGCCAGCTATCCGCTCGGCAGTGTAAATGGGCGCACCATCTATATCAGGGATGTGGCTCGCGTTGAGGACACTTTCTATGAACCGCGTAGCGGCTACCA
>CAKZNX010000283.1 GCA_937132045.1 uncultured bacterium | reverse complement strand
CGTGCTGGCTGGCGCAGCCGGAGTACTTCTCCTGCTGGATCGCCGCCGGCGGACACGCGGTTAGGACGGGCACGGAGCTTCGGTTGCTGGTCTGGAGATAACCGCCTCTTTCTCGATGGGCGCGCCCACCAGGTTACCCCACTCCGTCCAGCTGCCGTCGTAGTTGCGCACATCGGGATAGCCCAGCAGAACCTTCAGTACGAACCACGTGTGCGACGAGCGCTCGCCGATACGGCAGTAGGCAATCACGTGCTTGTCCGGCGTCACCCCCTTGCCGCAATACAGTGCACGCAACGCCTCCTCCGAACGAAAAGTGCCGTCCTCGTTCACCGCCTGCGCCCACGGAATGTTGACCGCGCCGGGGATGTGTCCCGCGCGCTGTGCCGTCTCCGACATGCCGGGCGGTGCGATGACCTCGCCCGTAAACTCCTGAGGTGAGCGCACGTCCACCAGCGCGAACTGTGGGTTCTGGAGCGCCTGCATGACCTGCGAGCTGAACGCGCGAATGGTCAGATTCGGCTCGTTCGCCCGGTACTGCGTGCGGGCGTATTGCGGGCGCTCGGTTGTCAGCGGACGGTTCTCCGCCAGCCATTTCTTGCGCCCACCGTCCATCAGATACAGCTTGTCGTGCCCGTAAATGGTGAACAGCCAGAAGGCGTATGCCGCGAACCAGTTGTTGTTGTCGCCGTACAGCACGACGGTGTGCTCGTTGCCGATGCCCGAATCGCTGAGCAGTTGCTCGAACTCTTCGCGGCTGATGATGTCACGACGCACCGGATGCTGTAGCTGGCTCTGCCAGTTGAAACCGATAGCGCCCGGAATGTGCCCCGAGTCGTAGGCGGTCGTATCGACATCCACCTCCACGAGGCGGATTGCAGGGTCATTCAGGTGCTGCCGAACCCAATCTGTGCTCACCAGCACGTCACGTCCCGTTGCCATGAGCCACCTCCCAAAACTTTATCTTGACTAAGATTATAGACTTACTCAACAATCGTTGTCAAGGCTTCCGGAGGGTGTGTGGGAAAAAGACCACACCTAACCCCCATCACCCTTGCCGACGCAGGAAGGGGGGGAGAAGGTACCTCTCCCCGTGTCGGGGAGAGGTCGGGAGAGGGGTGTGCAAGGGCTTTTCACGCCGTTTCTGGTCGACAAT
>CAKZNX010000282.1 GCA_937132045.1 uncultured bacterium | reverse complement strand
TCCTGAAGTTGCAGAAAGACACTACCAAGAACTTCTGCCAACCCCTCGGCGAGGGCGGGGTCCGTTTTTTCCTTGAGCTTTTCGTAGATGCTGAAAGTATCAATCACTTTCTGCCACCTCTGTTGCTAATTATACCACGAGCCGATTCTCGCATTCAGGCATATCGGAGGGAGTTTGAGAACCATCATCACCAGCAGTCTTGGTGGAGCGCGAGGAACCCCTTGCCGAGCCGGAAACGTGCCCACAAACGGCTCACCGGGAGGTTCGCCCGCCATTTGCTGACGCGAGCCGAAAATCGGTGGTGCCAGCAGTTGAGAGAACCCCAAACTCCGTTAGCATTAACGCAATCGCTTCCCTGTCACCACCTCGTAGGCTGCCAGCACGTTGTCCACCGGTGTGTTTGGCTGGATGCAGTGCGACGGCGCGAAGATGTATCCGCCATCTTTGCCGATGACTTGCACGCGGTGCTTCGCCTCGGCGATACAGTCCTCTATCGTCCCAAAGGGCAGGGTTCTCTGGGTGCTGATCAGCCCGCAAAGCGTCAGACGGTCGCCCACCTCACGTTTGATTTCCTCGGGATTCATGCCCACCGGCTCTGGTTGCATGGCGTCCAGAATGTCCAGCCCCATATCCACCAGACGCGGCTGCAGTTTGCGTGTGCTTCCGCAACTGTGCATCATCACCTTGCAGCCATAGCGATGCCCCAGGTCGTAGAACTTCTGCAGGCGTGGTCGGAAGAAGCGGTCGAACACCTCCGGTGAAACCATGGGACCCATCTGGTTGCCAAGGTCCTCTCCCAGACACAGCACGTCGATGAGTCCCTCAGCTGCCTCCAACCCCCTGTGCACAAACTCATAGAAGAACTCCACGCGGTGGTCGATAATAGCGACCCCGACCTCGTCTTCGGTGAGAATGTCGATGAGCACCTGTTCCATGCCCCTGCCACGGCTAACTCCATTGATGATATCGGGGATGCCCGCACTGCCAAAACACACCACGTAGTCGCCGAGCGCCTTGCAGTGCTCCTTCAGGTGCGAGAAGTCGTAATCGTCTACCGAGGGCCACGGGTATTCCTCCACCTCTTTGAGGGTGTGCAACTCTGCAAACGGCAGCTCGTACGCCTCCAGGTACTCTCCGAAACCGTACGACTGCCGGGTGTAACCGATGCCCCACTCGTCGTAGTACGCCACCTTACTGTCCGGCTCTGGCTGACGACGTGGCTTGATGCACCGCACGCCAACGGTGCGGAAGTCCACCTCCAGCACCTCCAGCAGGTTCTGATCGGGGAAGCGCTCCTGCAGTTTCGCCTCGAACTCGGGGGTGGTGTAGAACTGGATGGGTGGACGGTCGGGCTGACGATGCGCCACACACGTGCGAAACCGCTCTTTGGGTGTCATCCATGCCATGTGTGCGCCCTCCTGAAAGTCTCACCGCATGTTTTCGCTTCCGCAGAAGGAATCGCCTGCCCGCGAACCCAAACCTATCGGCGTGACGACGCGCTCAGATAGACTGAGAGTGCTTCTCACCTGCTCGCCGCGCTGGAGAATCCATGAGCAGTTCCTCCAGCGATGCCAGCAGGATGATCTGGCTCGTGAGCAGGTGGAGTGGATAGTGGTCTCTCCCGATGAGATGCGCGCAGAGGTGCTGGAGCAGGCAGAGGTGATGGTGTGCGGGCACTTCGTGCGGGAATGGTTCATGCACTGCCGTCGCCTGCGCTGGATACAGTTCCTCGGAGCGGGTATTGAAGGCTCTCTGAGCGAGGAACTGCTGGCAAGCGACATCATCCTGACCAACGCCAGCGGCGTGCACGCCATCCCCATCGCCGAGCACGTGTTCGGCATGATGCTGTGTTTCGCGCGGGGACTGCACCGCTGTGTGCGTCAGCAGATACGAGCAGAGTGGAACCGCGATGGCTTTGGCGAGCAGGTGCGCGAGCTGCACGGCGCGACGCTGGGAGTGGTGGGGCTGGGTGCCATCGGCGAGGCAGTAGCACAGCGGGGCAAAGCCTTTGGGATGCGTGTGCTGGCAATGCGGCGCAGGGTTCAGCAACCGCCCGATTGTGCAGATGTTCTGCTTCCCCCAGAACGCCTGCACGACCTTCTGCGTGAGAGCGACTGCGTGGTGCTCTGTGTGCCTCTGACATCCGAGACACGGGGCATGGTTGGAGAACCGGAACTGCGTCAGATGCGGCGCGATGCCATCCTCATCAACATCTCACGCGGACAGGTGGTGGATCAGTCGGCATTGATTCGTGCCCTTCAGGAAGGATGGATTGCCGGCGCCTGTCTGGATGTGTTTGACCCGGAGCCTCTGCCAGCGGACAGCCCATTGTGGACGATGTCCAGTGTGATTATCAGTCCGCATGTGTCGGGGGTGACGCCGCACTACGGCGCCCGCGCCGCCGAGATTTTCGTGACGAACCTGCACGCCTACCTGGACGGTGATGTCGGTGCGATGGTGAACGTGGTGGACAAACAGGCGGGTTACTGAAAGGCACCGCCATGCCCTGTTACACACCTGAACGATACAGCGGATTTTCCCCGAACACCTCGCGGATGGCTTGCAGCTTCATGTATCCCTCGCCGCGGGTAGGCGCGACGATACCGCCCTCGCCGTACTCGTTCCAGGCGTAGATGAGCACCGCTTTCTGCCTGCCGCCCACCTTCGGATACCCGAGGCGTTCGTGTTTCTCCAGAGCCGACTTGACCTTCAGCAACGCGCTCTTCCATTCGTCGCGGGTAGGGAGGGCGAAACTGGGGCGTGGGTCTGCCCATGGGCGCGGGTCCCATCCGGCGGGCAGGTAGGGCACGTAGGGTTTATCGCTCTGCGAGGCGTATCTCTGCCACGCCTCCTCCGCCATTGCCAGCAACTGCGCGTAGGGGTAGGGCGTTGTGCGCTGGGGCAGGGTGGGTACGTCCATGTAGGTGGTCAGATAATCGAAAGGCGCAACCACCTCGCCCGTCGGCACGCCTGATGCCATCACTCCCGCGCCGATCAACGGATTGGGCACGCCGGTACTCTGCACCAGCTTGCGCAGACGGTCTATCCGCTGGGTAACCCGACGCACATCCCCGTCGTTCTGCTGAAGGAACTGATGCAGTCCGTGGATTTTGAAAACGGGTCGACCGCCCACGCGCAGGTAGGTGCGGTGACGCATCGCCGCAGCCCACTCCACACAGACGGAGTCCCATTCCTCATCCGTGCCGAGGGAGAACGGGTCGTGGTTCACATACTCCAGCGTGAAGTACATTTTGCCAGCGTTGCGGGCACTGGTGAAGAAGCGCAATCCATCGTTGAGTCGGGAAAGGTGGGGGTGGACGTCGGGTTTGTTTTGCGGATACCACAGAATCTGAAAGAAATCCACCCCGTGGCTGGCGGCAGCTTCGATCTCGCGTTCGAGCACAGGCGGCTCCACATACTCCCCCAGCAGAGGTACCCGGTCGGGATAGTCGTTGCGCCAGTCTCGTCCGGCGGTGACCCATTTGTTCGGCTGTTCGCGCCACCAGCCCGCGAAGTAATACACCCCCACCAGAACGTCTCTCAAAGCGACTTCTCCTTCACCTGCCGTATTTGCCCATCAGCTGTCCCTCCGCCAGCACGTGCCCGTCCATCGCCTTCAGCAGCTGTGCCTTGCTGCTTCCAGGGGGCAGGTCGAGCATGGTATCGAGGGCATACAGTTTGAAGTAGTAGCGATGTGTGCCTCCCGGTGGGCAGGGACCGCCGTAGCCGATCTTGCGAAAGTCGTTCGTGCCCTGCCGAGCGCCGCTGGGGAGCTCCTTGTCGGGGGGCACGCCCTCCGGCAGACTGCGAGTGTCCGGGGGCAGGTTGAACAGCACCCAGTGTACCCAGGTGCCCATCGGGGCATCAGGGTCATCGCAGATGAGCGCGAAGCTCATGGTGCCCTCTGGCACGTTGTCCCACGCCAGCGGCGGCGACACATCGGCACCGTCGCAGGTGTACTTGCGGGGGATGGCGCCTCCCTCAGTGAAGGCAGTGCTGGTCAATCGGATGTCCATCTTGCCACCTCCTTTGGATTGAGGGGG
>CAKZNX010000281.1 GCA_937132045.1 uncultured bacterium | reverse complement strand
TCAGTTCTACGACAGTCTCAAACAGCGGCTGGTGAGCCTGCCAGCAGGCGCATTCCTGCTGAACATCGGCTGGGGCGGCGGCTGGGAAGCAAAGACGGTCGGCGACATCCTCCGCGAGGAGATGGACGACGAAGAGTTTCGCGACCTGCGACGCAAATACCAGCTGGGTAAAAATCCGAAGTCCAGGCAGATTGACTGGAACTCCCCGTTCCCGAAAACGCGACTGGTGGCTTATCAGAACGGTGGGCTGCGGTCCGCGCTGGGATGGGTGCTTCTGGAGCCAGCAAACGCCCCCTAGCGAGCCCACTGGAGCTGCCGAACGGGACGCGCACGGCAGGAATAGCCCGCCGCCTGCGCGAATCCCAGAATAAACAGTCTCTAACGGAGGTGCTAGCCTATGGAGAGGGTTTTCGTCGTGACTGGATTGTTCATCGCGGTAGTCTCCGCTGCCGCTGCACAACCCCAAGCCGACTTCTACGTTGCCACCAGCGGCAACGATAGCTGGTCAGGTAAGCTTTCCGCGCCCAACCGTCAGCGTACAGATGGTCCCTTCGCCACGATCCAGCGCGCCCAGCAGGCAGTGCGCGAGCTGCGCCGGAAGGAGACCCGAACGCGCCCGGTGGTGGTCATGATCCGCCGCGGCACCTACTTCCTCACCGAACCGCTACTCTTCACGCCCGAAGACTCGGGCACGGCGCAGTCCCCCACCATCTACGCTGCCTATCCAAACGAGAAGCCGGTCATCAGCGGCGGCACTGTGCTGACAGGATGGCGGGTGAACGATCGGGGCTACTGGGAACTGCACCTGCCAGAGGTTCAGCGCGGAGAGTGGAACTTCATCACGCTGTGGGTACATGGACAACGGCGCCACCGCCCCCGACTGCCGAAGGAGGGCTACTACGTCATCGCCGAGGAGATCGCCCCACCGGAGGGACAGCGCGGCTACGATCGGTTCCGCTTCAAGCCCGGTGAACTGCACCCTGACTGGCAGAACCTCTCGGATGTGGAGGTGATCGCCACGCAGTTCTGGACAATGGCGCGCCTGCGCATCAAAGAGGTGGACACCGCCAGCAACATCGTCACCTTTACCGGAACCACCGCCTACCGCGAATGGTGGTCTGGGTTGCGTGCCGGACACCGCTACTTTGTGGAGAACGTGCGAGAGGCGCTGGAACGCCCCGGCGAGTGGTATCTAGACCGAACCACAGGTATACTGACCTATATTCCAGTGCATGGGGAGACTCCCGAAAAGAGCCTGGTCATCGCGCCGCGCCTGCAGACGCTGGTGCAGCTGAAGGGCGATGTGTCCAGCGGGCGCTGGGTACAACACCTGATCTTTCAGGGCTTAACATTCGCTCACACCAGCTGGAGTACGCCCCCAGAGGGCTACAACTTCGCGCAGGCAGAGGTGATCCTGCCCGCCGTTATCAGCATGGAGGGAGCGCGCGATTGTGTCCTGCAGCGATGCACCGTCACGCGCACCTCGAACTGGGCAGTGGAGATCGGGCGTGCCTGCCGCCGTGTTCGCGTGGAGACCTGCGAGCTGACCGACCTCGGCGCGGGTGGTGTGAAGATTGGCACGAGCAACATCCCCTCGAACGAGGAAGAGACTTGCGCCGAGAACGTGGTGCGCGATTGCCTCATCGCGCATGGCGGACGCCTGCACCCTGCAGCGGTGGGAGTGTGGATTGGACAGTCCCCGCGCAACCGGGTGGAACATAACGAAATCTGCGACCTTTACTATACGGGCGTTTCGGTGGGCTGGACATGGGGCTACGGCGACCACCGTGGCAACCAGAATACCATCGCTTACAACCACATTCATCATCTCGGGCAGGGACGGTTGAGCGACATGGGCGGCATCTACACGCTCGGCTTTCAGGGAGGCACGGTGCTGCACCATAACCTGATCCATGATGTGGAGAGCGTGGCGTACGGCGGCTGGGGCATCTACTTTGACGAGGGAACCACCCACATCGTCGCCGAGAACAACGTGGTATACCGCACGAAGACGGGCGGTTTCCACCAGCACTACGGAAGGGAGAACGTGGTGCGCAATAACATCTTTGCCTTCGCGCGCGAGGGACAGATCCAGCGCACTCGTCCAGAACAGCACCTGTCGTTTACCTTCGAGGGCAACATCGTCTACTGGCGCGAGGGTCCGCTCCTGCACGGCAACTGGGAGGACGACCAGTACCGTTTTGACCGCAATCTGTTCTGGCACTTAGGCGGCGGCGACATCCGCTTTGCCAAATGGAGCTGGGACGAGTGGAAAGCGCGAGGCATGGACGTAAACTCCGTCATCGCTGACCCGCTGTTCGTCAACCCCGATACAGGCGATTTCCGCCTTAAGAGAGGCTCACCCGCCGAGCGGATCGGCTTCAAGCCCATCGACCTGTCGCGCACAGGTCGGCTGACAAATAAGCGCAGAGGAGGGACACCGCTGGCTCCGCCTGCATTCCCGGAGGGGAAAT
>CAKZNX010000280.1 GCA_937132045.1 uncultured bacterium | reverse complement strand
AGCGATTACGTTCGCCCGATGAGCCAGTTTGTCTCCGACCTCAGAGCGCACACTGGCTAAGCTCATCTCAGCTTGCAATACACCGAATCCCCTGACGACCGCACTAGCCCGAACAGCGCGTCAGCCACGTCTCGAAGGCGGCTCCAGCCTCCTGCGCTCCTGTTTCGCCAGAGTAGAGCCATACGCCATACACCAGCCTCAGCCTCTGCCCGACGGGAAGGGCGAAACGCTCATCCCAAACCAGCGCAGGACTGAGCACGGCGAAGGGCACGCTGCGCACAAACCAGTGCGTGGGATGACGCGGATTGCTCGGGTGGTCGAACATCGCCACCGCGCACGGGTTGCAGGTGCCGTCCTGCAGGGCGCGATACAGCGCCCAGCGCGCCCGCGAGCCCATTACCGCGTCGCCCTGCGCCCCTGTGGCATCCAGAACTTCACCGCCGGTCATACAGCGTGGCATACGCAGAGTCAGCCCACTGTACCCGGATGGGTCGGGGCGCCCCTCAATCATGGGACTGCTGAACTCCAGCTGCCCAGCTTCACCAGAAGGTTCTATCTCGCTCTCCAGCGTCAGCAGGAGCTGATTGTCGGACTCGGGGGTGTACACCGTCAGCGCACGGCGTTCCTGCGCCATCTCGTGCCCGTCGTGGTCGCGCCATACAAGCCTCTCCACCATGCGCACAGCGTCGGAGCCTCGTTCCAGTACATCCCAGTGCAGGTGCACCATCTCGCCATGGTCGTCCCGAAGCACGTAGCCCCTGCCGCGCACGTAGGATGCGCCGCCCCACAGGTTCACCCCGTTCACCCATGCCCAGCCAAAGTACAGCCCGCGGTGCCAGGCATGGTCGTGCGGTCGGTCTAACGTGAAAAGGTCCCCGCCGGGCGTTGCGAGGGGATGGATGTACGGCTTGGGCGTCTCCTCGCGCGGCACCTTTGGGCAGTAGTGATACTCCAGAACGGTCGCCTGACCATACTGCACACGCACCAGATTGTCCACCACATGGGTCAGGGTCAGACTCATAGAACTTCCTCCGGGTCGTTTAGCCAGCATATATTTCTCCCATCCGGCGCCAAACCCTTGCACTGGCAGGAAAAGTCCCTCCAGACACCCAACCTAGCGATAAAAAAGGGTTACTGCAATATGTCACGGCTGGGAATCGGTATTATCGGTGCAGGCTCCATCGCTCGGGCGCACGCGGCGGCATACGCGCAGTTCGCGAATGAGTGTCAGATGGTGGCAGTGGCGGACGTCTTCGCGGAGAGGGCGAAGGAGTTCGCCCAGCAGCTGGGTTCAGAGGTTCAGGCGTATGACAACGCTCTGCGCTTGCTGGAGCGAGAGGATGTCCACCTCGTTTCCATCTGCACACCCCCATTCACCCACACCGAGCTGACCCTTGCTGCTCTGCAGGCAGGCAAGCACGTGTGGGTGGAGAAGCCCATCGCCCCGTCGCTTGCCGAATGCGACAACATGATCAGCGCGGCCGAGCAGGCGGGCAGAGTGCTGGCAGGCGTGTTCCAGAACCGCTATCGCCCGGAGTATCAACGCGCGAAGGCGCTGATGCGCAGCGGGGAGCTGGGCAGACTGGTGCTGGCGAAGGCGGACTGCCTGTGGTGGCGCGGACGTAACTACTACGAGGTGTGGTGGCGAGGTACGTGGGAAAAGGAATGCGGCGGCGTCACCATCAACCACGCCGTGCATCACATTGACCTCCTGCTGTGGCTGGTGGGCGAGACGGTGGTGAGCGTCTTCGCGGAGATGGATACCTTTACCCATGATGTGGAGGTGGAAGACCTTTCCTGCGCGGTCCTGCGTTTCGCCAACGGTGCCATCGGTAGCATCGTCAGCACCGTCTCTGCGCACCAGAACACCGACCGCATCGAAATCACCTGTGAGCACGCCGACCTTCTCCTGCC
>CAKZNX010000279.1 GCA_937132045.1 uncultured bacterium | reverse complement strand
GGGTGATAAGACCTCGAAGAACTCGTCGAGGCGCAATCGGTAGGGACCGCCCTCAGCTGGTTCCGGCTGGTCGTGGTGGAAGGCGCGGATGAAAAGAACACCCCCCTGCCTGAGCACCCGCGCCACAGAGCGTGCGTAATCGGGGCGAATCTCGGGCGCGAAGGAGTGGAAACAGCCCGAATCGCAGACGAGGTCGATGCTCGCGTCGCGGAAGGGCAGTTGCCGTGCATCCGCCTGAATCAGGGGAATATCCAGCCCCGCTTGCTGAAACCGTTGTCGGGCAAACCGAAGCGGCTCAGGGGCGATGTCCACGCCAATAGAACGGTAGCCCTGTCGGTGCAGGTACATCAGGTCGGTGCCGGTGCCACACCCGAGGTCCACCGTGGTGCCTCGCGGCAGAAGTCCGCGCTCGACTGCCTCCACCAGCGCCTCCGCTGGTTCCTCACGATGCCAGCGCATCTGGTCAGGCGGTGCGTCGCGGTAGCGTTCCAGCCAGCGCTGGGTGTGTTCGTCCTTCATCTCACGATGAGCACCGGCTTATCGTGGATAGCGTGAAGCACCTTGTGAGATACACTGCCCAGCAGCAGCGCAGAGGCGTCGGTCAGTCCGCGCGATCCCATCACGATGAGGTCTGCGCCGCTTTGGTTCGCGACTCGCACAATGGTCTCGGCGGTGTGTCCGTATTCGATGCACGTCTCGTACGGTACCCCCGCGTCCTCCAGCAACGGTGTGGTGACCGTCAGGACGCCCTCTGCCGCCTGCTCCATCAGCCGGGTAACTACGGCGACGTCTGTAGCGCCCCCGGGCAACACGGTGGAACCAGCCAGCGCTACAGGGATGTGCACTACGTGCAGCACCGTTACGTTCGCGCCATAGGTCTTTGCCAGCTCCGCCGCCCAGCGGGTGGCTTTCAGCGCGGTGTCCGAGCCATCGGTTGCCAGCAAGATGTGATGGATCATGGTTTGCCCTCCCATTCAGGATGTTCGACGCGCAACGAGCGCAATGTCTTCTGCGTAAAGCGGCGTGCGCAGGGTCAGGTAGCCTCCACGGTGAGATACGTTTTCCTCCCGAATGACATGGCAATTTGCCGGACTCAGCCACTGCAGCTGGTACGAGCCTGCGGGAATACCCAGCATCAGCTCGGTGTGCGGGGCACCCTGTGCCACGTGCAGGATATAGTGCCTGCCCGGGTCACCCATCACCCTCACCCGTACGTCTCCTACGTGCCAAGCCAGTATCTCGTTGCAGGGCTGTAGGTTCCACACCTGATTCTCCTCCAGCAGCCTCTTCAGGTAGGCGATCTGTCGGTGCAGGTCGTTTCCACCGTAGCCGGGTGTCTCGGCGCGAATGGGCGCAGTGCCGTCAGGGTGCTCTACCGTGTACGAGTAGTCCAGATGACTGAACACCCCCCCGCCAGAGAGCATGAACTGCCAGGCTTCGATGCGGTAAGGAGAAGCACACTGCCCTGCAAAGCCGGTCTCATCGTCGGCAATCACTCGGTTGAGGTGGTGGTTCCATGCCACCGCTTCGGGTAGAGCGTAATGGAAGTTGAAGATGGACACGTCGTCCGGCGGGTTCACGATGCGCTGAGTACGGTTGTTCACGTTCATCGCAATCAGGTGCTGGTTCGGCAGGCTTGCCTCTGTATCGCAGATGACGCGCGCGATGTGCCTTTGCCAGTGCTCGTAGGCGGTGTGGTCGTGTCGGGAGTACGGCTCGTTGATGATTTCATAGTACACGTTGTCGAAGGCATTCAGCTCGTGCACCACGCGACGCACGAACTGCTCCATGACTGGTAGAAGCGTGTTGTCGTGGAGGGTATAAACCTGTTCCTTATCCTCCGGTCCCAAGCCCTCTACGTTATTGCGCGGGTGCATGGGACAGATTTCCCACAGCGCCTGCTCGTACCAGAAGCAGAACAGCACGAACTCCACCACAATGCCCCGTTCCGAGGCTTTGCCCACAAAGTCGCGCAGGCGCGAGAAATACGCGTCGTTGAACTGGCGCAGGGTGTATTTGCCGTTCACACGCTTCCAGGGGGAGACATACGCTTCTGGTGCGGGCGCCAGCACGTTATCCACGATGCCAAACGAACCTGTTATCTCGCGGTACACGCCCGAGAAGGTACGGGTGAGGTTGAACCCCCAGCGCTGGAGCGTGTCGAGATACCGCACATAGTCCATCGCGGCGTTCAGCACACTGCCGTAATGCTCTCCACACGTGACCAGCACAGTGGGCTTGCCTCGAAACTGCAGGTAGTGTGGGTTGGCGGGATACCGGCTCAGCATGGTTCTCCTCCCGGAAGCGTTTGCTCTATCCTTCGGCAGACAGCACGGCAGTTCCTTGCACGGCGTCAACTGGGGGCGGATGGTGACATCTTCCGGAAAATCTGCGCGAAAAAATCCAGGGGTGAGGCGTGCAGTTCGCAAAAGCTGTGGTATAATACTGGTTGGCAGGACGCGGGGGAGGGTTTCCTCCGCGGGGGGTAAAAATTTCCCTAAAAAACCTGCGGAAACCGTTGACAAATCGCGCGAACGTGATGTATATTATTATGCGCGATTGAGGGAACGGTAGCTCCTTGAAAACTAGGCAGAGGGAAAGAAGCCTTGAGGTCACAAGCCAGGCGAAGACTTTACGCCATCGCAAAACCCTGCCCTTTGGGCAGTGGGATAGATTTACGATGGAGAGTTTGATCCTGGCTCAGGGCGAACGCTAGCGGCGTGCCTGCGACATGCAAGTCGTGCGGGGTAGGAGCTTCGGTTCCTACCTAGCGGCGAACGGTCGAGTAACACGTAAGCAACCTGCCCCGAAGACCGGGATAACAGCTCGAAAGGGCTGCTAATACCGGATGTGCCCATGAAGAGGCATCTCTTCGTGAGTAAATCCCGCAAGGGGCTTCGGGAAGGGCTTGCGGCCCATCAGCTAGTTGGTAGGGTAACGGCTTACCAAGGCGGCGACGGGTAGCTGGTCTGAGAGGACGGCCAGCCGGACTGGGACTGAGACACGGCCCAGACTCCTACGGGAGGCAGCAGTCGGGAGTCTTGCACAATGGGGGAAACCCTGATGCAGCGACGCCGCGTGCGGGATGAAGTCCTTCGGGACGTAAACCGCTTTTGTCCGGGAAGAAGACAGTGACGGTACCGGACGAATAAGCCCCGGCTAACTACGTGCCAGCAGCCGCGGTAAAACGTAGGGGGCGAGCGTTGCCCGGATTTACTGGGCGTAAAGCGCGCGTAGGCGGCTGCGTAAGTGGGGAGTTAAAGCCCTCGGCTCAACCGAGGAAATGCTCCTCAAACTGCGCGGCTTGAGTGTAGGAGAGGGGAGTGGAATTCCCGGTGTAGCGGTGAAATGCGTTGATATCGGGAGGAACACCGGTGGCGAAGGCGGCTCCCTGGCCTACTACTGACGCTGAGGCGCGAAAGCGTGGGGAGCGAACGGGATTAGATACCCCGGTAGTCCACGCCGTAAACGATGAGCGCTAGGTGTTGGTGGTCTCGACCCCACCAGTGCCGCAGCTAACGCATTAAGCGCTCCGCCTGGGGAGTACGGCCGCAAGGTTGAAACTCAAAGGAATTGACGGGGGCCCGCACAAGCGGTGGAGCATGTGGATTAATTCGATACTAACCGAAGAACCTTACCCAGGCTTGACATGCACCCGCAAGCTCTGGAAACAGAGCCCTCTGGGGTAACCCAGACGTGTGCACAGCTGTTGCATGGCTGTCGTCAGCTCGTGCCGTGAGGTGTTGGGTTAAGTCCCGCAACGAGCGCAACCCGCGTCCCATGTTGCCATCGGGTCATGCCGGGCACTCTTGGGAGACTGCCCGGGTAACCGGGAGGAAGGAGCGGATGACGTCAAGTCGGCATGGCGCTTACGCCTGGGGCCTCACACATGCTACAATGGGCGCAACAAAGGGTTCCGATGCCGCAAGGCGGAGGCAATCCCAAAAATACGCCCTCAGTTCAGATCGCAGGCTGCAACTCGCCTGCGTGAAGCCGGAATCGCTAGTAACTGCAGATCAGCTATGCTGCGGTGAATACGTTCCCGGGCCTTGTACACACCGCCCGTCAAGTCACCTGAGTCGTCTGCACCTGAAGTCCGTGGCCCAACCCGCAAGGGAGGGAGCGGCCGAGGGTGCGGGGGGCAAGGGGGACTAAGTCGTAACAAGGTAGCCGTACCGGAAGGTGCGGCTGGATCACCTCCTTTCTAAGGAGACCCGCCCGCCTCCTCGGAGGCGCGGTCTCTAGGTCGAGCGTCTGGCGCTCAAGGCTCTCTCTGCCTAGTTTTGAAGGAGTTGCGTATCCGCCTGAATGAAGAACGAGATGGCACATAGCGTTCGTGGCGGCTGAAGCTCCTTGACAAGGTGTGTGGTGTCAAGGGGAGGCATCAGCCTCCCCTTTGTGTCGCGAAGCGGGCCTATAGCTCAGGTGGCTAGAGCGCACCCCTGATAAGGGTGAGGTCGATGGTTCGAGTCCATCTAGGCCCACCATCGCGCGGGGGCTTAGCTCAGCTGGGAGAGCGTCTGCTTTGCACGCAGAAGGTCAGCGGTTCGAATCCGCTAGCCTCCACCACACCCGGCAGGTTTGACAGAATACCGAGGATGTGGTATAATGTTTACCTGCAGGCGGGGGACAACGAGAACCCGCCCAAGATGTGAGCACCTTGAAAGTTGCATAGGGGTTCGGCATCAATACCGGGCAAAGCGTCTGAGTATGCCGGTCAAGCTACAAAGGGCGCACGGTGGATGCCTTGGGGCAAAGGGCCGATGAAGGACGCGGTAAGCGGCGAAACGCCTCGGGGAGCCGCAAACAGGCTTTGATCCGAGGATCTCCGAATGGGGTAACCCGGCCGTCGTAATGGACGGTCACCCACCGCTGAATCCATAGGCGGTGTGGAGGGCACCCGGGGAACTGAAACATCTAAGTACCCGGAGGAAAAGAAAGCAGATGCGATTCCCTTAGTAGCGGCGAGCGAACGGGGAACAGCCCAAACCGATAGGGTGTCCAAGCGGGCAGCGTTGCCCTGTCGGGGTAGTGGGACCACCAGCGAGATGGCACCGTCTCGCAGGGAGTGACAAAACCGCCCGTTAGCAGAAGTGCCTGGAACGGCACGCCATAGAGGGTGATAGCCCCGTACGCGAAAACGGAGTGGTCTCCCGGTGGGATCCCAAGTAGCACGGAGCACGAGGAACTCTGTGCGAATCTGCGCCGACCACGGCGTAAGGCTAAATACCCTTTGCCACCGATAGCGCACCAGTACCGTGAGGGAAAGGTGAAAAGCACCCCGGGAGGGGAGTGAAATAGAACCTGAAACCGTGTGCCTACAAGCAGTCGGAGCCCTATCCAAAGGGTGACGGCGTGCCTTTTGCAGAATGAGCTGGCGAGTTACCGTGCGCGGCAAGGTTAAGGCACTCAGTGCCGGAGCCGCAGGGAAACCGAGTCCGAATAGGGCGTTTAGTCGCGTGCGGTAGACCCGAAACCGCGCGATCTACCCATGGCCAGGGTGAAGCGGGGGTAAGACCTCGTGGAGGCCCGAACCGGTGTCGGTTGAAGACGGCTCGGATGAGCTGTGGGTAGTGTGGTGAAATGCCAATCGAGCGCGGAGATAGCTGGTTCTCCCCGAAATGCATTTAGGTGCAGCGTTGCGTGTTTTCTGCCGCAGGTAGAGCACTGGATGGGCTAGGGGCCTCACCAGGTTACCAAACCCAACCAAACTCCGAATGGCGGCAGATGAAGCGCGGCAGTGAGACTGCGGGGGATAAGCTTCGTAGTCAAGAGGGAAACAGCCCAGACCGCCCGCTAAGGTCCCTAAATGCGAGCTAAGTGTGAAAGGATGTGGAGTCACATAGACAACCAGGAGGTTGGCTTAGAAGCAGCCATCCTTTAAACAGTGCGTAACAGCTGACTGGTCGACGTGGCTCTGCGCCGATAATGTAAGGGGGCTCAAGCTCGCTACCGAAGCGACGGGTTCTCCTGATTACTCAGGAGAGCGGTAGGGGAGCGTTCTGCATGCGGTGAAGCCAGAGCGTAAGCACTGGTGGAGCGTGCAGAAGTGCGAATGCCAGCATGAGTAGCGAGAAGATGGGTGAGAATCCCATCCGCCGAAAGCCTAAGGGTTCTCAAGGAAGGCTCGTCCTCTTGAGGTCAGTCGGGCCTAAGCCGAGGGCAATTGCCGTAGGCGATGGACACACGGTTGATATTCCGTGACCAGGCAGGCGCGTTTGTACGATGGGGTGACGCCGTGGAAAGCTCCAAGCGCGGGGTTGGTTGACCGCGTTCCGTAGTTGGGGGTGTGCGGTAGGCAAATCCGCCGCACGTTAGCTCCTGGCTACGGACGAGCCGCGGCTACGGCCAAGGCGAAGTGGGGCAGACTGCGGACAAGAAAAACCTCTAAGGAGTGCCTGTCCTGCCCGTACCGCAAACCGACACAGGTAGGTGAGTAGAGGATACTCAGGCGCGCGAGAGAACTCCCGTTAAGGAACTAGGCAAAATAGCCCCGTAACTTCGGGAGAAGGGGCGCCACCGCAAGGTGGCCGCAGAGAAATGGCCCAGGCGACTGTTTACCAAAAACACAGCTCTCTGCGAAGCCGAAAGGCGACGTATAGGGGGTGACACCTGCCCAATGCCCGTAGGTTAAGGGGAGGGGTTCGGCGCAAGCCAAAGCCTCAAACCGAAGCCCGGGTGAATGGCGGCCGTAACTATAGGAGGGACCCTGTAGTTGTAAAATCTGGCTGTATGCTGGGAAGTCTGGGGTATCCCGAGCTACTCGCCGCGTCAGGCGGATGAGTGACAATGCGTCGGGTGCAGACTATCAGCAGGAAAGGCTCCGGTATGCTGAACGTCAACAAGATCCCGCCCGACATCGGATATTACCTGGCTGGCTTCGCCGACGGCGAGGGGAGCTTCTACGTATCCTTTCGACCGCGTAACGACTACCGCCAGCCGTGGAAAGTGTCGCTCTGCTTTAACATATCGGAGAAGGACAGAGTGATCCTTGCTCTGTTCAAACGGCATCTGCAGTGCGGCACCCTGCGAAGCCGACCCGATGGCGTGTGGTACTATGAGGTGAACAACCTGCACGCAATCCTCACACACGTCATCCCGTTCTTTGAGCGGTTCGGCTTCCTGTCGGCGCAGAAAAAGCAAGATTTTGCCGCTTTCAAGAAGATCGCAAAACTGATGGAAGAAGAACGGCATCTGACCGAAGGAGGCATCCGCGAGATCTTGCGGATACGCAAAAAGATGAACGATGGCGGCAAGCGACGTTACAGCGACGCTGAAATCCTCGCCCGATTTCAGCGCGGAGAATCCTCAGAGACTATACGCCAGACTCTCGCCGGTGGCGAGGGATGATATAGTCCGGACTGGCTGGCGACAGGCAGAGTGGGTAACCAATCCCACCCCCCAGTTTGGGGCGTAACAAAGCGAACGGTCCTAAGGTAGCGAAATTCCTAGTCGGGTAAGCCTGGACTTGCCCCTCTGCACCGCAAGGTGCAGTGAAAAACCGGCTCATATCGGGGAAGCCCTCTCCGTCCGGAAGGGTAATCCCGAGGGAAGTTCCCGTCAGGGAACCCCGTAACGACTGACCCGAAAGGGAAGGCGCGTCCTGCAGGATGCGCAAAATGCCGGTTCCTCGCCCCTTGCACCAGCAAGGAAGTGGGGCCTATGGAGACTCGTCGGGAGTAGCGACATGCACGAACTGGATGGGTGGTACGTGACAGGTCTGGCGGAAGGGGAAGGCTGCTTCCATGTGGGCTTCACCCTCCGCAAGCGACTGAAGGTGGGTATCGAAACCCGTCCCTCGTTCAGCCTGTCACTCAACCAGAAAGACCTGCACCTGTTGCAGGCGGTTCAGAGCTTCTTCGGCTGTGGGGGTATCCGCTACAGTCGCAGCGACCGCACTTACAAATACGAGGTGCGTTCCATCCGCGACCTGGTGCGCAAGATCCTTCCGCACTTTGAGCGATACCCATTGCAGGGCAGTAAGAAGACCGACTTTGAACACTTCAGCAACATCTGCAGGAAAGTGCATGCGAATCTGCACCTGAACCGCGAACATCTCAAGCAGATTATCGAGTGGGCATACGAGATGAACGGTTCCGGTGCGCGCAAGCGAACCAAACGAGATCTCCTAAGGGTGCTCGGCGAGGAAAAGGGATAGTCTACCCCCTCTGGAAACAGAGGATGTGGTGAAGTTCCGACCCGCACGAATGGTGTAACGATCTGGGCGCTGTCTCAACGGGAGGCTCGGTGAAATTGTAGCACCGGTGAAGATGCCGGTTACCCACCGCAGGACGGAAAGACCCCGTGGAGCTTTACTACACCCTGGTATTGCGTTCTGGAGTAGTCTGTAGAGCGTAGGTGGGAGCCGCAAGGCGCCAATGGAACACCACCCTGACTATTCTGGGACGCTAACCCGAGCCGTTATCCGGCGAGGAGACAGTATCAGGCGGGTAGTTTGACTGGGGCGGTCGCCTCCTAAAAGGTAACGGAGGCGCCCAAAGCTTCCCTCAGCGTGGTCGGAAATCACGCGTCGAGTGTAAGGGCATAAGGGAGGCTGACTGTGAGACCTACTGGTCGAGCAGGGGCGAAAGCCGGGCCTAATGACCCTCTGGTAGCGTGTGGACGCGCCAGGGTTCACCGGATAAAAGCTACCCCGGGGATAACAGGCTGATCTTGCCCAAGCGCTCACAGCGACGGCAAGGTTTGGCACCTCGATGTCGGCTCGTCGCATCCTGGGGCTGGAGCAGGTCCCAAGGGTTAGGCTGTTCGCCTATTAAAGCGGTACGCGAGCTGGGTTCAGAACGTCGTGAGACAGTTCGGTCCCTATCCGCGGTGGGCGCAGGAGGTCTGAGGGGGGCTGTCCCTAGTACGAGAGGACCGGGACGGACCGACCTCTGGTGTACCAGTTGTCCCGCCAGGGGCAGACGCTGGGTAGCTATGTCGGGTAGTGATAAGCGCTGAAAGCATCTAAGTGCGAAGCACGCCCCAAGATGAGACCTCCCACGGGATAACCCGGTAAGGACCCCGGAAGACAACCGGGTGGATAGGCCGCAGGTGTAAGCACGGTAACGTGTTCAGCCTAGCGGTACTAATAGTCCGAGGGCTTGACCATATTCACGCTTTGCCCGTTGCTGAACCCCTGTGCAGCTCTCAAGTGGCTCACACCAGATGTTTCCTGGTGACCATAGCGGAGGGGAAACACCCGTTCCCATCCCGAACACGGCCGTTAAGCCCTCCAGCGCCGATGGTACTGGCGGGGCAACCTGCTGGGAGAGTAGGACGTCGCCAGGAGCTTCCGTAAGCCCCCCAACCAGTGGGTTGGGGGGCTTTGGCTTTTCTGGTAGGCAGCGGGGCTATTTCACCAGCGCGTTGATCAGCTGGTAC
>CAKZNX010000278.1 GCA_937132045.1 uncultured bacterium | reverse complement strand
CAAGCCGGGCATGGCAATACCATCCCGTCGGAGAGTCTTGCCTTGGTGGATTGGGAGCAAGCCTACCTCGACCTGCTCGATTACAAGGCGCACAAGGGCTGGGCCAATCTGGTTATCCGTCCCGAGGCGCCGCGCGCCATTTTGGAGAACGTCTCCTACTCTCTGGTTGCCGACGAGGCTGTCTTCCGCCCGCGCACCTTTGAGGATCGCGCCCGTTTGCAGGAGGCGGTCTCTGCCATCCTGCGCAAGTATGTAGACGCATTTTATCGCCGCGCCCATGAACAATGGGACAGCCAAAACCTGGTCTATCGCCCGCTCGACCTAGATGACCCCAACCTGGCCTTCAACTGTCCGAGCGTAGGGGAAAAGAAGGCCGCCTACACTATGCGTGTTCCGGGTTCACGGAAAGAACTTGTTGAAGCTATTGAGAAGTTGCGAACACAAATGGACAGACTCATCAAGGAAGAGAACAGCGGTCTACCGCGTATTTATTTCGACCGGCATCTTTATCTGCCCCTAATTCTCAAGCGCGGCGATGAGCTGAGCGCCGAGCCGCCGGCGTTGGAGCCGAGCGAGGCGCAATTCGTGCGCGACCTGAAAGCCTACTGGGAAGCCGAGAAGGACAAATCGCTGGCCGGCAAGGAGATTTTCCTCCTGCGCAACCTGAGTCGAGGCAAGGGAGTAGGCTTCTTTGAAGAGAGTGGCTTCTATCCCGACTTCATCCTTTGGGTTGTGGAGGGGCAGAAACAGCGGATTGTCTTTGTGGAACCGCATGGTATGCTCCACGCAAAAGCCTACATTCACGATGAGAAGGCTCAGTTGTGGGAACGCCTTCAGGGGTTGCAACAGAGACTGGGCAACCCGAACATTACTCTGGACGCGTATATCATCGCTGCCACGCCCTATGAGCAACTGCACAAGTACTATGGCGATGGCACTTGGGACAAGGAGAAGTTTGCCAAGCACCACGTCCTGTTCCAAGAGCGGGCTGGGGGCTATGATTATATCCGTGAACTTCTCAAAACTCAGTAACCTGCGACGAGAGCCTAAAACGTCATACTGACGCCTGTCACATCCCCCTGAGACCACCCCACACCCAGCCCACCGCCGAGCCTGCCAGCGTACAGCACAGGTTTACCACATCGTTACTCAGCCAGCGCCATCCGCCCAACAGCTGGGCAGAGGAACCGCAATGCCGGGCGTGCTCTACCACCTCGCCGCAGACGTCGCACCGATACCGCGCCTGCACCGACGCCCCCAGCAGACTATCCACCACGCTTCCCACTAACCCGCCCACCGCTACCGCCGTCACCTGCGCTACCGAAAGCGCACCGAGCGCGCCCGCTACCAGCGCTACCAGCCCGCTGCCCATCCCGCTTGCCAGAAAGCCCAGCGCCGTCACCCCGCCCGAGTCGCCAGCCTGCAGGATGCGACCCGTGAGCAGGTGCCGCGGCGGATGAGGCGACAGCGCCCCCAGCTCGCTGCCCCACGTATCGGCGTTGGCGGCGGCATAGGCGCCAGCGAAAGCCACCCACCAGCGCGAGTCACCGCTCAGCGCATACAGAGCGACGGCGACGGTCGCCACCCCGCCGTTGGCAAGCACCTGCACCGCGCCCCGGCGGGAGCCTTTGCCGGTCAACAACTCCATGCGTCGCTTGCGTTCGGCGCGCCATCGGCTCAGCGCGCTGGAGCTCACAAAGAAGGTCAGCAACACCAGCGCCGACTGCCACCCGCCGGCGGCGAGGGTCACCCAGCCCACCACGAGAGCGGCGCACCCTCCCGAAAGCGACAACCAGCGCAAACGCAGGGCGGGAACCACCACCGTCAGCACCAGCGCCAGCGCAATCAGGGGGTGAATGGTCCACACGGCGCAACTTAGCGGCGGATGCCAACCAGCTCTTTCAGGTATTTGGGGTCGGTGATGCGGTCGATTGCCACGCGCCCCCGACCCCGCGCCGCATGAATGAAGTAGGCGTTACCGATGTAGATGCCCGTGTGGGAGATCGGCTGTTTGCTGGAGCGGAAGTATAGCCGGTCGCCGGGTTGCAGCATCGACAGGTCGGGGATGGGTGTGCCCACCTGTGCCTGATGCCTGCCGAGGCGCGGCAGGCGAATGCCATGCAGGGCAAACACCTTCTGCACGAAGCCCGAGCAGTCCAGCCCGTTAACCGAGGTGCCCCCCCAGCGGTAGGGGATGCCGAGAAAGCGCAGAGCGGTCTGCACAATCTGTTCGCCCAGTGCACCACTGGCGGTCGGGCTGGCGGGTAGCACTTCGTAATCCAGCAGACGCACATGCTGGCGCGGCACCCAGCCCACACTGCCGTCCGCCATCAGCACGCCGTACCACGCACCGGTTTCGTGCGTCACCGCCAGATAGGTCAGGCTTTCACAGCGTGCGTACAGCCTGCTGGTGATGCTTCGGCTGGCGTAGATAGGCGCTGGGGTGACCGTGACCCCCAGCCTGCCGATCGCCTGCGCGCGCTCTGGCTCTGAGCGAGCAGGTGGGGCACTGCGCGAGGGGGTGGGTTTTGGCGGCGTCGGCGGAGGGATGGGCAGTTCGATGCTCAGCGTGGTGTCGGCGTACCCCGTTGCCTTCGCCCACATCAGCACGAGCACCGCCCCCCACAACCAACCCCGTTTGATGCTCCGGCACTTCATCACCTTCTACCGTACCAACCTCAGCCAGTCGCTGAACAGGAAGTACATGCGGTCAAACAGCAGCGCCATACGCGCCATAATCGTTGTTCCAAAGATAGCACCGAAAGCCACCATCATCACCCAGCGCCCAAACTGCGCCGAGTTGCGGATAACCCTGCTCTTCTGCTCGAACGAGAAGAAGAAGTAGCTCATTACCGTGACCAGCACGATCATGAAAATCAGGTTGTTAATGCCTGCCGCCGCATCCCAGCTTCCGTCTGGCGTGGTCACGAACAGCGGGCGGAACGACCGCGCCAGCTGTGGCAGGTAGGTGTTGGCAAAGCCCTGAAATGCCTGCCCCGCCGAGAAACCCATCAGGAAGCCGATGGGCAGACGGCTCAACCAGTTGTATTTTCGGCTGTGGATGAAGTAGAACAGCAGACCGAACATGAAGACGAACGTCCAGTACCACTCGCCCTTCTTGAAGACCGGCTGATACAGGAACGGGTCCAGAATCTCCTTGATCAGCACCACAATCGAAAAGCCCGCCGCCAGCCCGATAAACACGTGCTCGAAGAAGCGATACACCGCGTTCTCGCGGTAGATGAGCGTCATCAGACCGAGGGTGCAGATGGCGCCCGCATAGATGGCGGGTCGGGCGAGGATGTCCTGCCACAGTGCATCCATAGCCTAACTCCTTCTCGCTCGCGTGACGATATATCCCACGTTGCCAACGATAATCAGCAGCATGATGAGCACGTGCGCCAGCGAAATACTGCCCATGCCCTTCGTCGCCAGCCCGACCGTGTTGACCAGTTGCTCGTACTCCGCCGCACCGCGCATGCCTTCCATGATGCCCACAATCTGCCCGGAGTCCATGTAGGGATAGGTTTCCGGCGCCATCACCGCCGTCGGGCAGAAGCCGAACTTCAGTTTGGGGTTGGCGCCCACCACCAGACCGATCCAGTCCATATAGATACCGCTGGCGGCAATCTCCACAATCGCGTCTACGTCCTTAATGTCTTTGATGCCCTGCATCACGGGCATATCTTTCGTCGGCTTGCCGTCGCGGTCGGTGGTGAACGTACCCGGGATGTCGCGCACCAGCGACTTCATCACCACACCGGCTACCGGACGGAAGCCCCAGTGCACCCAGTCTTTGCCGTACTCGTAGCCGAAATCGCGCGCCACGCGCGACGCGATGTTGTAGGAGAACTGACTGCCCTGCTGGTCAAACGAGAAGACCGCCACACGCAAACGCCGTTTCATCAGGTGGCGCAGGATGGCTTCGGTCTGAGGCATGTTCTCGGCGCGGGTGCCGCCGCTCCACGTAGTACTGACGATGACGTATCCCCCTTCGGGGATCGACTCCACCGCCTGATACAGCTTCTGCGTGGAGGGCATGGTGACCATCGGCAAGCGGATGGGCACAAACAGCGGCAGGATAATCACCACCAGCAGAAGCACGTACAGCACACGCCGGTCTATCGCCTGCAGGCGGTCCCAGATATCACGAGGTGCGGATGTGCCTGGTGTCGTCGCCATACTAAATCTCCTTCTCGAAGTAGGCGCCTCGCTCAAGGCTCAGCCAGATACGAAGAGAAATCGCCAGTCCGCCCACGCCCAGCCCGAAGGCAATGGCGCGCAGAGCGGCGGCGTTCACCTGAGACAGAATCCATTGCTTGATGTTCTCCACACGCAGGGAGGCGAAGGTTCCATCCTGAGGCAGCCAGTCGGTGAGGGCGTTGCCCACAGGCACCTGTCCCAGCATCACCAGGAACGCCGTCACCATCAGGATGGTCGCCTCGATGGAGCGGATGCGGAAAGCCCGATACGACGCCGACACAATGTAGAAGGCGATGAGGGAGAACATGGTGGCGTCCATGTTGATCAACATGCCCTCGAACAGCACGTTGAACACCTTCTTCGCACCATCATTGGCGCCGTACTTGTCCATCAGTCCGAAGGTAACCATCGACACCATCGCCACCAGCAGGGCAACGCTGTTGTACCAGCCGGCACGCAGGCGGGCGATGTTGCGTCCGTGCACGCGCAGCAGGCTCAGAATGCCCAGCGTCAGCGTCATCCCGCCCAGCAGGCTGCCGAGCTTGCTTGCAGGCACCAGGTAGTCGGTCAGGAAGTTCTTGTTGGTGGCGCGGTCGATGGGAAAGAAGAACTCGGTAGCGTAGAAAAGTCCGGCAAGGAAGGTCACGAGGGCAATCAACGGTTTGCGTGCCCGCGAGGGCAGGTTAATCAGCACGAAGATCATCAGGATACTGAACAGCACGGCGCCAGCCACATAGTAAGGAAGCACCTCTGGTGGCTTGGCAGAGAAGAACCTGGCTATCGGTTCAAACATCCCTCACCCCCCGTTAACGTATCGTGAACAGATTGATGAACCACTGGCTTGCCGTGCCCAGTACTGGCACTTCCAGCGCTGCCAGCGTCGCCGCCACAGAGCCGATCACGCACAACGAGGCGATCAGCAGCTTACCAAAATCTTGCCCTACCAGACTTCCCAGCATGGTCGGGTTGCGCGAGATGTATGCGCTGGCGGCGTAGTACTCGTCGCCGATGATGGTGTAATCGCACGCAGCGATGAAGAACGGTATCTGCGTGGTGTGTACCGTTCCCGCCACCTGAATTGCCCCAACCATGTTGCCCGTCTCGGCGAAGATGAGCGACTCGGCAAAGAACTCGCCAAACATGAAGGAGCTGGCAATCTGCTCGCGCTGGATGAGCCCTGCCACACCGGAGGCGAAGGCGAACTGGCGGTCGGACAGGAAGCGGATGGAGTCGGCTTCAAAACGCTCCGGGTGCCCCTCCGCCTGATACGCATCGCGGATAACCTCTTCGGCAACGGTGTACACGGTCGGGTCGGCGACGGGCATGAGGATGCGGTTGCCAAACTTTGCCGTCGATCGGGCGATGTAGCTGAAGATGCTGAGCGCCTGCAGGGCGATGATGCTGAAACCACCGATGCCGGGCACCATCAGCACAGGGCGCCCCATCTCGGTGGCGCGTCCGATCGCCTCGTCAATGGCGTTCAAGCCTGGAATGCGACGGATGAACAGCTCCTTGCCTCGCTGGGCAGAGACGATGCGCCAGATGATGATGACGGCGGTCAGCACTTCCACAATCAATACGGGCCAGATTTTCTCAAAGGCGTGTTGCATCAGATTGCTCCTGTTGCCTTTCGTATTCTAATTGCTCGATGCGGTCAATCAAACGCTCCACGTTTTCCCGCTTCTCCAGCAGACGGCTGTAACGGTGCACGTTTTCCACCCCAACAAAGGGCGCCAGGAACGGTGTGAGCACAACCAACGACTGGCTGGCGACGAACGAAAGAGGTTTGTTGAGCTCCAGGAACAGCACAGCAGGCGCCGCCATTCCCCGGCGTACAATACCCTGCGCGATGCGTTCCAGGATGGCATCACGTTGTTCGTCGGTCAGCTCGTCATCCCAGTGCCGCAGTTTCTCCAAAAGGCAATCGCCTCCAGCACCTGTTCTCGGTTATCTGCGAACCGCAGGTACACCCCTCGAAACGGGTCCAGACGAGAGCGAGGAGGTACAGGGCTGAGCTTCACACCCTCCGCTGTGACGGTGACGTACTTCACCCGATCCCAGGGCACCTCAAAAATGGCGCCCAGATAACGTACTCCCGCCCCTCTTTCGTTCACCGTGTAGCGTACGGGCAACCAGAACTCGCGGGTAGCAAGCCACAGCAAGACGAAGGCTAGCAGCCCCATGCCTGCACTTCCGAAAGCAACCCCCACCAGCACCCCCGCCGCCAGCATCGCTGTGAGAGCGCCCCACGCCTTGCGCGGCTGGTCGCGCAACAGGTGAACCGTCCACTGCAAGGTGTGCTGGTTAGCCTCGGTTGGCCCGGCGCCATTATAAGGAGAAACACTCTCCATGTCAACCACCATTATTCTGCGTAAACTCCGGCGATACCTGCTCTCTGGCAGAGGGCGACACCGCCACGGGCTGAGACATGCGGGGTATGGCGTCGTCGCAGTTACTTGACGAAGGTGTGAACGTAAAAACCCAGCCTCGAGCGTGAGGGGCATGAAGACGATGAACGTCAAGATAAACGCCTGCAGGTGGCGCAGCGACGACGCCATACCCGTCGCCCCCGTGTCATTGCGAGGAGCGCAGCGACGAAGCAATCTCTTTCACCTTCAGCAACGCGCAGGGGATTGCTTCGCCAGCCTGGAGGCAGTCTCCCAATGACACGTTCCTTCCCGTGTCATTGCGAGGAGCGCAGCGACGAAGCAATCCCCTCCACTTCCCGTACAGACATGTGCCAAAAAGGGGGCGTGTGAACACGCCCCCTTTCCGACAATGCAGAAACACACCTACGCGCGGCGTCGTCGCAGAGCGAACAGCCCGATCACCCCACTGCTCAGCACCAGCATACTGGCAGGTTCTGGCACGGGAACCGTCTGCAGGTAGAAGTTCGCCTTGGGATTGCCGCCGAAGAAGAAGAGGTGTGTGTTGTCCTGCATGAACACGTCATTGCTGAAGCCGATGGTCGGCGGGTCGTAAATCAGCAGTCCCGCGTTCGCCACGCTGAACGAGAAGCCGAGCCAGATGGCTTGTGGTGCGGCAAGCGGTGACGGCAGGGTAATGCTATAAGCCCA
>CAKZNX010000277.1 GCA_937132045.1 uncultured bacterium | reverse complement strand
GTGGGAAATCGAAGTGCCCATCCCCAACGCGAAGGACTTCACGCTGAAAGCCAAACAGACCCTCGTAGGCGTGGAGAAAGTCGGCGGAGTGGATGCAGCACGTATCAAGACGGAAATGGAGATACCCTACGAAAGGCTGATGGCAGCGATGGCTCAGCAGATGCCCGCAGGTACGCCTCCTATGAGCGGCACGATGAAGATTGTCAGCCACAGCTACTACGATCTCGCCACCGGTAATCTCCTGAAGATGGATGGCGACGTCGCGATGGTTATCCAGATGAGCGGTGGGGGCAACCCGCAGATGCCGCAGAACATGCAGATGAACATGACCGCCAAGATGTCGCTGACGCAGGTGAAAGAGGCGGCGCCTGCTTCCAGATAGGGGCGCCGTTCTCACAGTCCACCCTCTCCCGTGCGGAGAGGGTGGATCTTCGCACAACCATAGCCGTTGCCGATGAGCCACCTTTTGCGCCTGCAAACCTTCGCCATGGGCAGTGATTTCGAGGTGTTCGCCTTCGGGGAAGACAGACAGCTGTTGCGCTCCGCCGCGGAGGCAGCCATCGAAGAGATCGAGCGCACCGAAGCGCTGTTAAGCCACTATCTCCCCGACAGCGAAGTGAGCTTCATCAACGCCCATGCAGCGACGGAACCGGTGCGAGTGCACCCCGAGGTGTTCGACCTGATTGCCCGCGCGGTGCAGTTAGCGCGGGAGACGCAGGGGGCGTTCGATATCACCGTGATGCCGCTGGTGCGCTGCTGGGGCTTCTACGAAGGCACCGGCAAGATCCCATCGGCAGAGGAGCTGGCGGAGGCGGTGGAGCGGGTCGGTTATGCGCACCTCTCGCTCGATGCCGAGGAGCTATCCGTCGCCTTCGACACCTCCGGGGTGGAGATACACCTCGGCGCAATCGGCAAGGGATACGCGGTGGACAGGGCAATAGAGGTACTGCGTGATGCGGGTGTACCTGCAGGTATGGTACACGGTGGACACAGCAGCGTACGCGCCTATGGGAGCCTGCCCGGGGGCAGCGGCTGGCAGATCAACCTGCCCCACCCGCTGGAGCCCGAGCGCAGCATGGCACGCCTGCTGCTGCAAAATCACGCGATTTCCACGTCGGCGAGCACCGAACAGTACTTCGAACGCCACGGGCGACGCTACGGGCATATTCTGGACCCTCGCTCCGGTTTGCCCGTGCAGAACGACCTGCTATCGGTGAGTGTGCTGGCGGAGGAGACCACGGTGACCGATGCGCTGTCCACAGCCTTCCTGGTGCTGGGCGAAGAGGGTGCACGGCAATACGTGCGCCAGCACCCCAGTGTGCAGGTGCTGTTCCTTCGCCGGGAAGCGGAGCATGTGGAGTGGATAACCACTGCAGGAAACGGCTTGTCGAGTCATGAAGTATAATGTATATGGCGAACAGACTCGCTTGCACACCAGGCTCTGTTTCTGAAGCAGTTACGAGGAGGTTGACGTTCCATGTCTGACGACAAGCAGATTCGGGTCTCGCGCCGCGAGTTCCTGCGCGAGTCGGCGTGGGCTGCTGCCGCTGCCGCCTTCGCTGCCGCCGTGCAGGAGAGGCTGGAAGCACAACAGCGCAGAAACCAGCCCACTCAGCCCGCCCGACCATCCACGCAACCACAGCGACCCGCCGCCACACAGACCCGCCAGGCAGCGCAACCCGCCAGAAACCTGCCGCCGGTGAACGTTGGCATCATTGGTACGGGCACGCAGGGGCAGACGTTACTGCAGCGTCTGGTTCGTATACCGGGTGTGCGCGTGCTGGCAGTGTGCGATGTCTACCCGTCGCACCTCGCGCGCGGGTTGCGCATGGCAGGCGCGCAGGCGAAGGGTTACGAAGACTACCGGCAGGTTCTGGATAGAAAAGACATCGATGCCGTCATTATCGCTACCCCTCTGCACCTGCACGCGCCGATGGCGATCGACGCTCTGCAGGCAGGTAAGCACGTCCTCAGCGAGAAGATGATGGCTTATTCCATCGAGGATGCCCGTCGGATGGTGCAGGCGGCACGCGAATCCGGCAAGCACCTGCAGATCGGGCATCAACGACACTACAGCCCCACCTATCTGCACGCCTACGAGATGATGGCAGAGCAGGACGCTATCGGTAAGCTGACGCACGTGAGGGCGTGGTGGCATCGCAACAACTCGTGGCGGCGTCCCGTATCGGACAAGAAATACGAGGAGTTGCTCAACTGGCGTCTGTATCGCAGGTACTCGCAGGGTCTGCTGGCGGAGCTTGCAAGCCATCAGCTGGACATCGTCAACTGGTTCACCGGCTCCACACCGGTATCGGTGATGGGCATGGGCGGGGTCGACTACTGGAAGGACGGACGCGAGGTGTGGGATAACGTGCAGGTCATCTTCGAGTATCCCAACGGTGTGAAGCTGGTGTACACTTCCATCCTGTCCAACCAGTATGACGGTTACGCCGAGCAGTTTATGGGCGACAAGGGCACCATCCTCCTGACCAACGAGAAGGACGGGTATCTGTTCAAAGAGCCGACAGCGGATGACCTCGGCTGGGAATCGGTGGCGAAGCACAAGACCACCGGCAAGGGAGGCGCCACCGGCATCGTGCTGGACGTGACTGCCACCAAGAAGAAGGGCACAGGCGCCGTCGTTGGCGGTCGCAAGATGGAAGCCGGTTATGAGCTGAAGGACGCCTACGTGCTGGAGCTGGAGAGCTTCGTCAACGACGTAGTGCGCAACGGAAAGAAGCCTCTGTGCGATGCGGAGGTTGGCTTCAAGACGACGGTCGCCGTGCTGATGGCGAATCAGGCAATCGAGCAGGGCGTCAAGATCAACTTCACGCCCGAGATGTTCCAGCTGTAACCTTCAGGGGCGGCGCGTGTTCTGGCGCCGCCCTGTTCCACCGTACAGGGCTAGAAGTCGTAGGAGTAGAAAACGACAATGCCCAGGCTCCGGGCATAGTCCTCGACATCCCACTCTGAGGTCATGCGCGTCACCAGCACAGGGAAAAGGTTGGAATACACCCCCTGCAGACGCTGGAGTTTGCGCCGGATGAACCCGTCCACATCGTTCCTGGAAAGCTGTGTCTTGCTCTCTCCCACGATGGTTACGGCATCGCCGTTGTGGCGCGCCTGACCGAAGATATTGACCTCGATATGGTTGCCCTCGCGGTCCAGCACATACTGTCGCTTCAGCCTGCCCTCCACCTGCAGACCGTAATGCTGGGCAAGTAAGGCGGGAAGCGCTTTGTACGCCTCATCTTCCAGACTGTAGCCGACGGTCATCGCCAGACCGCCCACCTGTTTGCGCACGTCATCCAGTGCGCTACCCAGACGCCGAAGCTCCTGTTGAGTTTCCTGCATAGCCTGAATCAGCTGCGCCAGAGTGTTCTCCGTGTGTTTCTGTGCCTCCCGCAGCTCCGCTATCTCCTCAGAGTGCCGCTGCTGTACCTCAATCAACTGTGCCAGGGCGTTCTC
>CAKZNX010000276.1 GCA_937132045.1 uncultured bacterium | reverse complement strand
ACCCACATTCTCGCCGCCGCTTCTGAAGCTAACGTTTCGGGTATCGATATCGTATGGCATGTTCAGCCCACTCCTTTTGCAAGGCTAACATTTGGTGTTACAACGATTTTACCCTCTTCAGCGAAGCGAGTGCAGGTATGGAGCAGCACTTTAGCCAGAACTTACCTGTCTGCATTCGGGATGGCATCTTGCGCTTCTCGCGGTTTGACAAAGTACCGCCTGGCTGTTATACTAACTTGTTGACAGCACTTTGGGGGAGCAACGATAGAACCTATGGCGTCAGACGAACAAGAGATTACTCTATCCGATTTGTTTGCCACCTTATGGGAGCGCAAAGTGACCGTCGGAGGAGTTACTCTGCTCTGTATGCTGCTGGGGGTGTTGGTAACCTGGTTGCCCGCCCCAAAGTATGAAGCCTATTCTGTTTTGCTCTTTCCTGCTGGGGGTGCGGGTGCATCATCGCTGCTTGGGCTGGCTCAGTCGCTGGGAATTAGCGTGCCGACGGGCGGTGCCGCTCCCCTGAAGATGTATCGCGCCGTGCTGGAGAGCGAGCGTCTCCGCACAGAGATCTCGGCGCAGACTGGTATTACTTCCAGAGACCTTAAGCGCATGACGAATGTGCGTGACGATCAAGCGGCGAGCATGATCACGCTATCAGTGACACACAAAGACCCTCAGGTTGCCCGAAAAGTCGCCGCGCTATACGTGACTGCACTGGGTGAGCTGAACCGCGAGCTCAATCTGCCTGTGGTACGCAATCAGGTGGAGTTTCTGGAGAAGGAGCTGGCGCTCCGCACGAAACAGCTTCGTGAAGCAGAAGGAGGGCTGCTGCAGCTCCAGCAGAACATGGTCAAATCCGGGGGCGCACCTTCCGGTGTACTGTCACCCAGTATCGCCGGAACACTATCCCCCTTGCGTGGAATGAGCACTAGCAGTAGTGGCGCAGACACCAGTTATCTGCAGCAATTGAACACCGTGCAAACGCAGCTTGCTCAGGTAAAGCAACAGATTGAAGCCGCCAGGCGGGTGGCTAACCAGCTTGCCCAGTCGCCCGCTGACCTGCCAGCAGACCTGCCTCCAGCGGCGAACTGGCGTGCAAAGCTGGCGGACCTGGAATATGAGCTCCGGGTGGAGGAGTTGACGTATGGTCCCGACGCGCCAGGTGTGGTCCGCCTTCGCAAACAGATCGAGTTGACTCGTGAGCAGCTGCGCAGAGAGATCGACAACTACTTGCGTGCGGTGAAGCTGAACGCGGAGCCCAATCTGGCTCCACTTGAACTGCAACGGGTGGGATTGGAGGCACAGGCAAATGCCTTGCGGCGCCTTGCGTCTCGAGCGCCGAGCGACACGATACAACTGCAACGCATGGTGCGAGAGGTAGCCACGCTGAACGAAATCGTGCAACAGCTGCGTGTCGCTCTGGAACAGGCTCGAATGGAGATGTCGCGAGACCCAAATCGGTGGGAAGTGCTGGAAAGCGGCACATTGAAAGAGGAGCCGGTGAACAAGCGCTGGAAGCTGAACATTGCGCTCGGTCTCACTGGAGGTTTTATGTTGGGCTGCCTGTCTGCACTTGTAGGTACCCGTCCTCGCCCGCAGAGTGCGTGACCGATGAAGACCTTGCTCCGACATAGCGCCATATACCTGCTGGCACGCGGGGTCCCCGGCGCCGTCAACTTTCTGGCAATTGCAATGTTCACGCGATTACTACCTCCCAAGGAATATGGGCGATATGCACTGGTTATTGCAGGCAGCGGTCTTGTGAATGTGATGCTGTTTCACTGGTTGTCTTTGTCGCTTCTGCGTTACTTTGTGGGCAGTAACGCACCACTCCAGCTGCTCGCCACAGTTCGCGTCGCTTACCGTTGTCTGGCAGCTCTAACAGCAATAGCAGGATTCATTGCGCTTTTCTGGGTGCCTCCAGATTGGCAACTACTGGTAGCCGCAGGCATCTTGCTTCTCTGGACGCAAACTTGGTTTGAGATGAACGTGCAGGCTCTTCGTGCGAAGCTGGCTCCGGTGCTTTTCGGACTGATATCAGTCGTCAAGGCAGTTCTGACCATTGGAGTGGGATTGCTCCTAATCGAGTGGTTCCCAAATGCGCTCGCACCTACGCTGGGGCATGTCATAGGTTTCGCATTGGCAAGCGCCCTGGTCTGGGGCAAGCTTTGGAGCGGTGTGGGAAACAAAGCGCAAATCAACCTGCTTCGCGAGGTCGTCCAGTACGGTGCGCCACTCGGCTGGACACTTGTCGTGGCTTACCTGCTGGGATACTCTGACCGATTCCTCATAGCGTATTTCATCGACGAACACGCAGCGGGTGTTTATGCTGCTGGTTACGACCTTGGTTCGCAAGTGATCTTCGTCGCGATGTCGATTATCAACACCGCCTCATACCCCCTGATTCTGAACGACATGGAGAGTAAGGGGGTGAAGGCGGCGCGCCAGCAATTATCGCGTAACATGTGGCTGTTGTTGACTGTAGCTGCACCGGCTGCGGGGGGCATGGTGATATTCGCACCGGAGATTGCTACAACTATACTTGGTACCGAGTTCCACGAGACAGCTATCCGCCTTATCCCATGGATTGCGGTAGCTTCGTTGCTGAATGGATTACGCTCATACCATTTCGACTTAGCATTCCAGTTAAGCAACAATACCGTTCACCAGCTGTGGGTGATGGGTATGGCTATCGCTGTCAACTTTGTGTTGAACCTCCTCTGGATACCACAGAAGGGAATAATCGGAGCGGCTTGGGCGACACTGGCAGCTTATGTGGTAGCCCTGCTGGCAAGTGTGATGCTGGGCAAACGATTTTTCGACCTGCCCATTAACTGGAAGGCGATAGGTCAGGTCGGTGTTGCAATTATGTTGATGTTCGTGCTGTGGCACCTATTGCCGCCCGGTTCATCGGTAGCTCAAAAGCTTCTGAATGTCGGTGTGCTCCTGAGTGCTTATGGGGGTACATTAACGCTGATGGCCGTGCGCAGTTCAGGTTTTGCGACTGGCAACCGCTTACAATCCGGTAGCACGCGACGAACTATCGGGAGGACGCCGCGGTGACTGTCCTCCTCCCGCCTCTGTTGCGCATTGTCGGCGACAGACGAGTCTGGCTATGGAACCATCTAGACCTATAGCCTTATATCTACCTTCGTTGCGGGGCGGGGGTGCAGAGCGGATGTTTCTGCATCTTGCCAAGGGTTTTGCCGAGCGCGGCTGTACAGTGCATCTTGTACTTGCTAGAGCGGAAGGTCCCTACCTGCCCGAGGTGCCAGCCGACCTTCCGGTTTTCGACCTGCGCGCCTCGCGGGTACTCACCAGCCTGCCTGGTCTGGTGCGCTACCTGCGACGGGAAAGACCGTTCGCTCTGTTATC
>CAKZNX010000275.1 GCA_937132045.1 uncultured bacterium | reverse complement strand
CCATAGTCGCTCATGCGTGGCAGACAGCCTCTGCGCACCTTGACAAACGACGGATGTTCTGGTATATTATCATGCGCGAGGTTCCCCGGTAGCTCAGTCGGCAGAGCGGGTGGCTGTTAACCACCAAGTCGCAGGTTCGAGTCCTGCCCGGGGAGCCATTTTTTGCTTTGTGGAAAAAGGAGTTGATGGCAATGTGCAGACTGCTGGGCGTCATCGCCAACAAAGCGGTCGACCTCGGGTTCTCCTTTCTGAATGCCGACACGCCCTTCCGGAATCTGGGAGCCAAGCACCCCCATGGATGGGGAATCGGCTGGTACGAGAACGGGAAAGCCTGTGTATTTAAGGAGGGGCGTTCCACCCTCCAATCGCGGTACTTGGAGGGCAAAGCGCAGGACGTACGGTCTCACGTTATCATCTCGCATGTCCGGTCGGCAAAGACCGGAGGTCCAAGTGAGCTAAACAGCCACCCGTTCCCGTTCGATAAGTATATTTTCGCGCACAATGGCACGGTAAACAGAGTCCAGCTGCTGGCTTTGCTGGAGGATGACCTGCGAGGTGCCCTGTAGGGTGACACGGACTCGGAAGTCTATTTCTACTGGCTCGTGCAGAACATCCGCAAAGAAGGCGATGTGGTCCGCGGTATTCGGACGGCGATAGCGGAAGTGAGAGAGTACACGCACACCGGGCTCAACTTTCTGCTGTCGGATGGCAGCGCGCTGTATGCCTTTCGGTATTCGTCACGCGACCTCGACCACTATTCGCTGTTTTATCTGGTGAGGTCTGCAGATGCTGGACCTCTTAGCGGGGTATCCGAAGAGACAAAAATGCTTCTCGACGCCAAGGCGCTGGCGAACGAAAAAGCGGTTCTCGTCTGCTCGGAGAAACTCACCCAGGGCGAAAACTGGCAGGAAATCAAAGCGGGACAACTGCTCATCGTGTATAGCAGATTATCTCCTCGGCTGGAGGAGATATGCTGACCTGACAGCAGATGTTGCAGGTGGATGGCGGATATGACATCAGCCTGAAGGGCGGGCAGGGGCATTCGCCCCTGCACCGCCCCATAGAGCCTCTCCTACTTCAACGGGAACGCGAGCACCTTGCCGTTCGCGGAGACGGCCACCACCACGTCGTCGGCGGATAAGCCGGAAATGCTGGGTGACCGCACGAAGGACTCGCGGTTGGTACTGCCGTCATACAGGTAGAACTCCTGCGGATTGTCCGCGTTGATGGCGTAGAACTTGCCCTTGTCGCTGCCGATGTAGATGTAGGGCGTGTTACTGCCGCTCTTGCGCACCACAATCGGCATACCCAGGAACTTGCCGGCGTCGCGCGGCTGGATGGGATAGCCGCTGCGTGCCCTGCCGTTTTCCGCTGTCACTGCATGGATTTTGCCGTCCACGGTGCCGAAGTACACGACCTTCGCCACCCAGTCAAAGAATGGACTGCCCACGATCGGCGAGCCGGCATCATACATCCAGCGCAGGTGCGGCACCGTCGGGTCAGGTGTGGCGTTGAAGGCGTAGAACAGTCCGGTCTGCGCGCCGATAAACAGCGTGTTGGTGCGGATGTCGATCCACGGCGAACTGGTCACCGGCGTGCCCGGCGACACGATCTCCACCCAGACACCCTGCAGGTCACTGGAGCGGAAACACACCACATAACCATCCCCGGTGCCAGCCCACAGGTGGGTGGTGCCAGGAGCAGAAGGGGTCGATGAGAACTGGGTGCCCCACAACTGGGGAGTTGAACGCCGGTTACCGTTCGCGTCAAATGCGTACATGCGTCCGTCCTGCGCAGGCACGAAAAGAATGCCGTTCTGCACCACTGGCGAGGCGGTGATGCTGACACCGCTGGCGACCGTGCGGGTACCCTGAACAGAGCCTGAATTGAGATCGAGTATCTGCACACGCCCGTCTGAGGTCGGTGCGAATAGGGTGCTGCCCATTGCGGACACGCGCCCGGACATAGCACTGCCGAGGCTCACATTCCATGCGGGCGTACCAGCACTCTGCCCCTTCACCCAGTAGGCGTGCAGCTCGCCGTTGCCCGCGCCAACAATCGCGCGACCGCCAACCACCGTCACATCGCCGGTAGACCCGCCGGGAATGGTAACCGTCCACAAGGGATTGAACGGGTTCACGACATCCGCTGAAACATTATGGAGAACGAACTTCTGGCTGTCGAAGCTGGACGTCACGCGGAACGGAATCTGATATACCTCACTGCTGGAGACGGTGCCCGACGGCGCGGTCACCACCACGAACAGCTTGTATTCGTCGCCCATGCTCAGGGTGGGCGTGCGGTCGACCACGCGGTTTTCGGTGCTCTCCCGCTGACCGTTACCGTTGGTATCTTCGACAAATACCGCCTGCCATCCGCTCGGCAGCGTGCCTGGACTTAACAGGTAGTAGTCATTCCCGTTGCCGGTGTTTTTGACGGTGACTGGGAAGCTATACGACCCACCTGGGTTCAACGTCGCATTGTTCACTGCAAGGGTCACCTGCACGCCGCCCACCTGCGCTACCGTCAGGGTGACGGTGTTCGACGCGGCGCTGTACGAGTTGTTGCTGGCGTCCAGGTAGTTTGCCGTCGCCTGGATCGGAATCTGCGTGCCTGCAGGCGTCGTCTGTGCAGACCCTATTGTGTTCAGCGTGAATACGATGGCAAGTATCAGCCACGCGCAGCGGTGAGTTCTCATAGGCTGTTCCTCATTCGAGATGGTTGTCGATGCCGTTGTTCCATGTGCTGGAAAAGGCACTGGCAGGTATTGTTGGCAGAGTGATGGCGAACCGGTACTTGTGCTGATAGCAGGAGTACGGGCGACTGGGGCGAAGCATGGTACGCCATGCCATCCCGAAGGAGGAAGCGTGCATTGTATCTGCGCATCGTGATGGGGGTGCTTTCCATGATCGTGTCGTCGGGCGCGGCGGCGCAGGAGCCTCAGAACCTCCCACTGGTTCAGAAGGCGCACAGATTTGAGGAGGAGGTGCTTCGCAAGCACTGGCTGAATGGTCTGTACATCGCGCAGATCGAGGTTCCTCCTGCCGGTCAGCCTGCCGATCACACCACCGAAGGCGGTTCCGATGTGGCGCATAGCGTGAACTGGACGAGTTACTACCTCTCCGGCGAAATCCATCGCTACCTGCTGACCTGCGACCCTGCGGTGCGGGAACATTGCCGCAAGGTCTTTCAAGGGCTGCACAGCCTCACGCGGATATCCGGCATCCGCGGCTTCGTGGCGAGGGGATATGTTAGGGGAAGAGGGGAGACGCGCGAGGAGAGGTTGAACCCGCGTAATGCTCATCTCTGGCATCAGGGAGTACCGCCCTACGAAGAGTTTCGCTGGCGAGGTAGCCCAAGCCATCACACCTACAGCAGTATCGCGCACGCCATCGGTCTCTATGCCGAGCTATTAGCCGACCCCGACGAGAAGCGTCAGTGTGCCGAGGCAATGGAAGCGCTGGTGGAGTACTGGCTGGAACGCGACTACAATGTGCACGACGAGTACGGGAACGTTTCCGACACCATCCTCGGCTTCACCGACGGACGCACGCCCAGCCTGAACGTGGTGATGGCACTGTCCGCCCTGCGCATCGCGCAGCACCTGACGGGCAAGCCGAAGTTCCGCGACGCCTTCGAGCGGCTGGCGAAGCAGTACAGCGTGCGCGGGTACACCGGACCGGTGCTGGGCGTGGAGAGTTACGACGATGCCAACCATGTCTATCACCATCTGGAGGTGCTGATGCGCATCGAGAGGGACGAGGCGATGCGCGCGTTTTACAGGCACGTGGCGATGCAGATGTGGCAGGCACACGAGCGCGACAGATGTCCACTGTATACCTACATCCACTTTGCGCTCTTTCCCGACACCCACGGCAAAGAGCAGGCGCTTGCGGGCGCACGCTGGACTCTTCAGCACTACCCGGTGGACAAGGTGTTTCGCCCGCGCATGAACAGCCTGCGGAAGGACATCGCCATTCAGGATGGGCGTGCTGTCGAGCCGCTACCTCTGCACGAATCGCCGCGCGACAACGAGTTTCAGTGGAAAGGTGACCCGTACGCACTGGACGGCTGGCTGAGCCGCCCCGTCGTGAGCGTGGCGGTTGCACTGGAGGACGAGCAGGTGTGGTTTGCGCTTGAGGCGAACGGCACCATCTATCGCACGCGCGACGGCAGCAAGTCCTGGCGCAAGCTGGAGTGCCATCCTCCCGAAACTGCGCAGATCATCGCTGCAGGCAGGAGAGTGGGGCATCTTGTGGCAGGCGCAGGCACATCGCTCTACCTCACGATTGACGGCGGGCGGAGCTGGCGGCGACTGCCACTGCCTGATGGCGCAGGGGTAATCCGACAGGTTAGCACGTCGCGGAGGAACCCGAATCTGCTGCTGGTGGTGACTGAAACCGGCGTGTATCGCAGTCGGGATGATGGTGAGGAGTGGATAGGGCAGAGGTGGGAGTGTCTGAGCGACGACGTGCCCCCTGCCCGAGAGAGGGTGTTTGCGGTGTCCGAGGCGGACCAGGTGAGGGTGTACGCTCTGCTCGATGGTGCCATCTGGAGCCGGGAGCACCCCGGAGGCAGCTGGGAACGAGGCGCGGTGGTGGGGGTGGACGATGACGCCCCGGCTCTGCCACTCCTTATCGCAGACCAGAAGCGTGCCGGGCGTCTGTTCACCGCGTTTCGGGTGAACTACGGACCGTTTCGCGGTACCGTGCTGTGCGAGAGCAACGACGGTGGCAGAAGCCACTCTCACGAACTGCAGGTGCTCTATCGCCGGATGCGCGAGGAAGGGGTGCCGGGTGTTGTGCGCGATGTCGTTCCGGCTCAGGTTCGCACCCTGTGGCTGGATGAGGAGCAATCAGACGTATTGTGGGCGCTCACCGATCGCGGCGTGATGCGTCTGGAGCCTGCACGCAAAAGGTGGCAGGTGCTCCATGAGGGGCTGGATATACCGATCGCGCAGTCGGTGTTCGTGCCGCTCGGCAGCAGGAGGGTTTTCTGCTCGACACCGGCAGGCTTGTACTGCCTGCAAAGCGGAGATACCCGGTGGCGGTATGTGAACCTTGCGCTCATTTTCGAGGACAACACGGTGCGTGAGGTGGGCAGCGCCGACTTTCTGGAGGCGTACTGGCGTGGTCGCCTGCACGGTTTTCTCGGTGAAAATGAATGAAGGAGGTTTTCGATGACAACAACATGCTGGATGCCGTTCCCGCGATGGCTGCGGCTATCGGTGCTGTTCGTGATTTTGATGGTAGGCTATCGCGGTGCGTTCGCCTTTTCTGGCGAGGACCTTCTGCGCGGTAATCCTTGGTATCACCAGCTGCTGACAGAACGAGCGGCTCGGGCGTGCGGGTTCAACCAGCCCGCAGCGGACACGCTGAAGTGGCACGCCGACTACATCGACTCCTACGCCTACAACCCTCTCTGGTGGGCAGATGGCGGTATCAGCAGGCTCAAGGTGTCGCTGGCGACCGTGGACGAGCTGGCGAAGCTGCATTTTGACGACCTGTTCAGCACGGCGCAGGTGGAGGCAAACTGGAAGCGGATACTGGCTGGCACGCTCATCGGTTTGCTGTGGGCACGAGAGCTGAACGATGTCTCCGCTGCTCAGAACATTCTCGGGGTCTCGTTGCACGCCATTCAGGATTTCTACGCTCATTCCAACTGGGTAGACGATCCGAACCGTCGTTCGCGCACCTGGTTCGAGGTTCCCGCCGATGAACGCCGTCGCATGAGCCTGTGGACGGGCGCGTACGAGAAACCCGTGCAGCTGGGCGTGAAGCCACACGGCAAGATCGAACCGTCTGCCACTATCCTGAACATGACGGGTGTGGCGGAGCTGATGCCTCTGGTCTGCTCGCCTTTCTCGCCGCTGAGCAACAGTTCGTTGTGCGAGCAGTGGAAGAACGTGCGCGAGGGCGTCGCCGTGCAGCCGCAGGTTCTGGGAGTGCGTGTTCCGGACAGTGTGGCGTACCTCGCACCGCCTGGCATCGCCCTCGACAGCCGGTGGGTGGCTGACATTGCGGTGCAGGTGCGCGGGGTGCGGGACGTTACCGGCGAGCAGCTGTTTAACATTGCCCTGCAGCTGGCGGAGCGCACTTCGGTGCAGTGGCTGCAGATACTGGAGAGCCAGATGAACGACCTCGGTGCCGGGGAGTTCTGGCAGAAGGTTAAAACGACGGGCTATCCGCTTGCCGAGCGCATCAAACAGTACGAGCACTACAACCGCCTTCCCTACACCTTCCTGAGCGCGGGCGGATACCCAACATCAGCCTTTCGCGCCGCTGGCGACAACCAGTTTTTCCTGCGTGTGCGCCTGCGCACCGGAACGGAGACAGGTGCCGGCACCGATGCCGACATCGTGCTGGAAGTGCAGGGACAGCAGTTCCTGCTGGATTACATGCCGAGGGCGAACCCGTTGCTGGCGGTGAACGACTTCGAGGCGGGAGACGACATGGTGTACGTGGTGGGACCGCTTGCCAGCCTGCCCGAGACCATCACCCTGCGCAATCGCGCCGCGACGGGCTGGGACGTGGTCAAATCGCTTGGCGACACCTTCGTGCAGGGGCTGGACTGGGTGGTGTCCAACGCCCGCACGTTCCTGCTGAGCCTGATTGGAGGCAACGCTGACCACGTGGCTACCGGCAAGAAGATATGGACACCTGAGGAGCTGGATCGCATCGGCACCAGTCCGTCGGAGTTTTCGGTCTACCTGAACGGCGGTGGCGAGGGGAAGTACACCGTCTACGGCACAATCCAGAAGGTTCGCGAAGGCACCGGCGCGCACGGCGATTGGGCGGAGTACCGCGTCGCGCTGACCCGTCTCTACTGCAACGACGAAGCCGAGTGGGACCGTGGCAGCGACTCCGATGAGCCGTTCGTGCTGGCGCTGCTGGTGCCTCTGCCAGGCGATATCCAGAAGCACCGCGCGGGACCCTACGACGACGTGGACAGGCGCGAGTCGCGCAACATCGGGCATGTGTTTCAGACCGTGCGCATTCCCAAGGGAAGCGGGATGCTGAGCCTTGCCCTGTCGCAGTGGGAGAGCGACGACGAGAGCGCCTCCGACCGTAACCAGCTTCTGGACAGGTTCGCTGCGGAGTCGGAAAGGGCAACCGGGGTGCCGCGGCGGGGTTTTCTGGATACGCTCGGTGCAGCCATCGCCGCGGACTGGCGCCCGACGCACATTGAGGTGTACGCCTTTTCGCGCGTGGACAGCCTGCGCGGAGGGAAGGTACTGGACAGGCGCATCAACCAGTGGCTGAAGGCGGGCGACAGACTCGTCATCCCGCTGAATCGCTCTGCCGTTACCGACCGGCGGATTAAGCCTTCCGACCTGGAAAACCTCCCGGCGGTCCGTCCGTCCCCCTAACAGCATCGTTACGGAGGGTGTCATGTGGCGACGAAAGGGTGTCGAGCGCTGAAACAGGTGCTCAGCTATGTGAAACCTGCGAGCGTGCCTATTGACACCCTCCGTTTTCATCGGTTAAACTTCTACTAACCTGTAACGTTTTAGCAGGGTAGAGGAGAGTTTTTACGAGCACAGGGAGGAGGTCGCGACCCTATGGAGGATGATCGCAAGAATCTGCCGCCAGAGCCCCCGGAAGATGTGAACACATCCCGTCGCACTTTTCTTCGCAATCTGGGAGTGAGTACTGCCCTCGCCAGCCTGCTGTCGTCAGGCGCGGTACTGGAGGAGCGCCGCGCGCGAAAGGCGCAGGCAGAGACCCTTCAGCACGCATCACAGGCGCAATCGGCGGAGATTCGCGGAAAGAGCCGAATCACGCTCAACGTGAACGGTGCCGCGCACACACTGGAAGTGGAAACGCGTGTGACTCTGCTGGACGCTCTGCGCGACCAGCTGGGCTTCACCGGTACCAAGCGCGTTTGCGACCGTGGCAGCTGCGGAGCGTGCACGGTGCTTCTGGATGGCAAGCCTGTGTACTCCTGCTCAATGCTGGCGGTGGACGCACAGGGCAGGCGCATCGAGACGGTGGAGAGCCTGGCGCAGGGCGAACAGCTACATCCGCTTCAGCAGGCGTTCATCGAGCGCGATGCCCTGATGTGCGGTTTCTGCACACCCGGCTTCATCATGTCGCTGAAGGCATTGCTCGACCAGGTGCCACGACCGACGCTGGAACAGGCCAAACAAGCCTGTGCGGGCAACGTTTGCCGCTGTGGGACCTACAATCGCATCTTTGAAGCGGCGATGGAGGCATCCCGCCGAATGAGGAGTGGAGGGTAACGCCATGCCACAGCAGAGAACCAAGCGAATCAAGACCACGATCACGGTTAACGGAGAGACACAGGAAGTCGAGATCGAGGTGCCCGACATCGAAGCCGCGTGGGGCGACCCCGCCAACATGCGCTGGCTTGGTAAGCGCATCCCGCGAGTGGATGGCGCCGATAAGGTCACGGGCAGAGCCAAATATACGTACGACATCCAGCTGCCGGGGATGCTGTACGCGAAGATTCTGCGTTCGCCCTATCCTCACGCTCGCATTCGCTCCATCGATGCTTCTGAAGCCGAGAAACTGCCGGGCGTCAAAGCGGTAATCACCGACCTGACACGCGAGGTGAATTATGTGGGTGAAGAGGTGGCGGCAGTCGCTGCGGTGAGCGAAGAGATTGCGCGTGATGCGCTAAAGCGGATCAAAGTGGACTACGAGCCGCTGCCCTTCGTGGTGGACCCAGAAACCGCCCGAGAGCCCAGCGCCCCACGTGTCACCCAGCAGGGCAACGTGCGCGGCGGCAACCCGCAGGAGCGCGGCGATGTGGATTCGGCTCTGTCCCGCAGCGATGTGGTGGTGCATGAAGCCACCTACAGTGTGCCGCCGAGGTCGCACTGCTGTCTGGAACCGCATGGGCTGGTGTGTCAGTGGCAGGGCGACAAGCTGATTGCATGGGCATCCACGCAGGGTATCTTCTCGGTGCGCGACGAGCTGGCTGGTGCTCTGGGGATACCGCAGGGCAACGTGCGCGTCATCTGCGAACACATGGGCGGCGGGTTCGGTAGCAAGTTCGGTGCCGGAGTGGAGGGGGTGCTGTGCGCCCGGCTGGCAAAGATGGCGAACGCCCCGGTAAAGCTGATGCTGGAGCGTGAGGAAGAGCAGCTGGCATCGGGATACGGTCCCGGCGTCACCGCGAAGGTCAAAATCGCCGCTACGCGCGACGGTCAGTTGATCGCCTGGGATAGCGAAACCCACGGCACCGGCGGGTTGTGGGGCAGCGCGAGCGTACCTCTTCCCTACATCTATCCTGTTGCTAACGTGCGAACCCGGCACTTCGATATCTCCACCAACATCGGCGCGTCCGCGGCACTGCGTGCCCCCGGTCATCCGCAGGCGTCGTTCATCATGGAATCGGCGATGGATGACCTGGCGCACAAGCTGGGTATTGACCCTCTGGAGTTTCGCCTGAAAAACGACCCCAACCGCGTCCGACAGGCGGAGTATCGCCTGGGTGCCGAACGCATCGGCTGGCAGAGGCGCAACCGAGTGGCGGGCGAGGGACGGGGTACCGTCCGTCGCGGTCTGGGTATGGCAAGCGCGGTATGGGGCGGTGGAGGCGGGGCGGGTAGCCGTCCTACCGTGCGTATCGCTCCTGATGGCAGTGTGGAGGTGCGTCTGGGCACGCAGGACCTCGGAACCGGCACTCGTACCTACGTGGCAGCCATTGTGGCCGAGGAGCTGGGGCTGGACGTGAAGCAGGTGAAGGCACTCATCGGCGACACCGACTACGGGTATTCGGGCGCCAGCGGTGGAAGCACCACCGCAGCGTCGGTTGCCCCCGCGGTGAAGATGGCGGCGATGGGCGCGAAGGAGCGACTGCTGGCGGCGGTGTCGCAGCGTCTGCAAGCTAATCCAGCCAACATTGTTCTGGCAGATGGGAAAGTCATCGCTCGTAATGGCGTCGAGCGCTCGCTGACGTGGAAGCAGGCGTGCGCCCTGCTGGGCAAAGAGGGCATCGAGGTGCAGGGCGAGTGGAACCCGAACCTGCAGGGAAGCGGAGTGGCTGGCTGCCAGTTCGCCGAGGTGGAGGTGGACACCGAAACGGGCAAGGTGCGGGTGGTCAAAATCGTTGCCGTTCAGGACTGCGGACTGGTGATAAACCAGCTTGCTGTGGAGAGCCAGGTGTATGGCGGTGTCATCCAGGGACTGGCGATGGCGTTGCACGAACAGCGTCTGTATGACGAGCAGACCGGTCGGATGCTGAACCCCAATCTGGAGGAGTACAAGCTGCCCGGCTCGCTGGACATGCCGGAGATCGATGTGGTGTTGTACGACAACCCGACGGGCAGAGTGTCCGGCGTGGGCGAGCCGCCTGTCATTCCCACCGCTGCGGCAATCGGCAATGCGGTGTTCAACGCCATCGGTAAGCGAGTCCATTCTCTGCCGATAACTCCCGCCAAAGTGCTGGAAGCGCTGGGCAAAGTGTAGGAGGATTAGAACCGATGAGAGCATTCGTCTACCATCAGCCGAAAACGGTCGCGGAAGCCGTGCGCCTGCTGGCTCAGCGGGACACCCTGGCGATTGCAGGCGGTCAGGACCTGCTGGGCGCGATGAAGGATGGCTTGCTCGAGCCAGCGCACCTGGTGAACCTGAAAAGCCTTCCCGGGATGCGCGAGATACGGGAGACCGGTTCGGGTTTGCAGATCGGTGTACTGGTCACGTTAACGGAGATCGCAGAGCACCCCGTCATTCGGCGCGACTACACCTGTCTGGCGGAGGCAGCAGAAGCGGTTGCCACCCCACAGATCCGCAATGTGGGCACCATTGGCGGAAACCTGTGTCAGCGCCCACGATGCTGGTATTTCCGCGACCCACATGTGAACTGCCTGAAGAAGGGAGGCGACCAGTGCTACGCCGTACGCGGTGACAACCGGTATCATGCCATCATCAGCCCCGGTCCCTGCTACATCGTGCATCCCAGCGACTGCGCACCGGCACTGCTGGCACTTGGAGCGAGTGTCACCATCGCAGGCGCTCGGGGCACGCGAAACGTTGCGCTGAGGAACTTCTTCCAGATGCCCGACAAGAACCTGCGCGGGGAGAACGTACTGCAACCCGGCGAAGTGATCACACAAATCACCGTGCCGAAACCGAAAGCGGGCACCCGGAGCGTGTACGTGAAGGTGCGCGAAAAGGATTCGTTCGACTGGGCGCTGGTATCGGCGGCGGTGGTACTTCAAGTGTCGGGTGGAGTGTGCCGTGCGGCGTCGGTGGTGCTGGGTGGCGTTGCGCCTGTGCCCTATGAAAGTGCTGAGGCGGGAAAGGCGCTCGTTGGAAAGGCAGTGAACCAGCAGACCGCCGCGGCGGCTGGCAAAGCGGCTACCACCAATGCCACACCGCTGGAGATGAACGGCTACAAAGTGCCGATGCTAGAGGCGGTGGTGAAGCGGGCGGTGCTGGCGGCAGCCGGATTGACGGGCTGATCACCGCTTAACGCGAGTTCCCATAGCGAGGTCACGGCTTGGCGGGGCGGCTTTCCCTGCCAGGTCGTTTCTTTTGTCGTGGAGGTGCACCGGCTTTCTTCGATGGCGCTGGTACGGTGGAAGGAACTCTTTCCTGAGGCACGCGAATCTTCATCTGCATCTCATCTGGCGAGGAGAACACACATGGCAGATAAGGTAACACTGGCGTTCGTCGGGTGCGGCGGCATAGCGGGCGCGCATCGCGAAGGGCTGAAGAAACTGTGGGAGGCGGGTCTGCGCGACTTCGAGGTCATCGCTACCTGCGATATCGACCGTAAGCGTGCGGAGCGCATGGCAGACCAGATAGCCGAGTTTCAGGGCAGACGTCCCACCGCCTATCAGCAGGTGGAGGACATGCTGGAGACCGAAAGGGCGCTTCAGGCGGTGGACATCTGTTCTGTGCACCGCAATCACCACACGCTGGCAATCCCTTGTTTCGAAGGCGGCAAGCACGTGACCATCGAGAAGCCGCTGGCGCTGACCCTGAAGGCAGGACGCCTGATGCTGGCAGCTGCCGAACGTGCGGGCACCGTGTTTCAGGTGGCGGAGAACTACCGGCGCGACCCGGCACACCGCGCCATCCATTGGGCAGTGCGGCAGGGCGACATCGGCGAGATACGCATGATCTTCTGGCTGGATGTGGGCGAGCGGTTGTGGTATTGGACGTGGCGCGAGCACCGCATGGAAGCGGGCGGAGGCTGGGTGCTGGACGGTGGCGTGCACTTTGCCGACCTGTTCCGCTACCATGTGGGGGAGGTAGATACCGTAGCGGCACGCACACATGCCTTCCATCCCTATCGCTATGGCAAGCCCGAAACTCTGGAAGACCCTATCCCGGTGGACGTGGAAGACACCGTGATGGCGACGCTTACCTTCGATAACGGGGCGATGGGACAGTGGACGTCGGTATCGGCAGCGCCGGGCACGAGGTTCTCGCAGCGGGTACTTTACGGTGAACTCGGTTCCATCGACTTCTCCGACGGGCTGAAGACCCGCTCGGGACGCGAGGAGACCATCCCGCAAATGGTGGAACGCTTCCGCAAAGCCATCGGCGACGACGGCTGGGAGCAGCTCTTCCCGCGCGGTGTGACGGACACCATCGCCACCGAGCTGTGGGAGTTTATTCAGGCGGTGCAGGGCAAGGCGCAGGTGGAGATCACAGGCGTGGAGGGCTACAAGGACGAAGCAATCTGCATGGCGCTCTACGAATCCAGCTGGCTGAACGGGAGTACGGTGGCAGTGGCAGACGTCGAGGCTGGCGCGCTGGCGAACTATCAGCGCGACCTCGACGAAGCGCTCGGTCTGTAGACACCGGTTGAAGTTCGGTGTCCTTGTGAGGAGCGCAGCGACGAAGCAATCGCCCTTGCCTCTCGTGTCATTGCGAGGAGCGCAGCGACGAAGCAATCCCCTTCAACTACCGCAAGCCGCGGGGGATTGCTTCGCCTGCCTGGCGGCCGGCTCGCCATGACACAGCGCCATTGTGTCATTGCGAGGAGCGCAGCGACGAAGCAATCGCCCTTGCCTCTCGTGTCATTGCGAGGAGCGAAGCGACGAAGCAATCCCCTTCACTTTTGTGGAACCGCGGGGGATTGCTTCGCCTGCCT
>CAKZNX010000274.1 GCA_937132045.1 uncultured bacterium | reverse complement strand
AGCGCATACTGGAGGCGGTCGCCCTCTTGCCCCAGGCGGCGAGAGAGAAAGTGCACGTGGTGCTGGCGGGCGACGGCGATGTGGCAGGCGTCCGAGACAGGATGGCAGAGCTTGGTCTGGATAAGCAGGTCACCGTGCTGGACTGGGTGGATTCCGAGAAAAGAGATTCACTGCTTGCCAGCGCCGACGTCTATGTGCTTCCTTCTCTGAATGAGGGTTTGCCGATGAGCGTTCTGGAAGCCATGAGCTGGGGACTGCCGGTGGTGGCTTCCCCGGTGGGAGGCATCCCGGAGGTGGTGCAGGACGGGTTCAACGGCTTTCTTGTGCCGCCGACGGATATCCCAGCCATTTCACAGGCGATTCAAAGACTGGTGGAGGACGAACCTCTCAGGTTGCAGATGGGAGCCAATGCCCGCGCCAGCGTCGAACCCCTGAACATCACGCGATACTGGCAGTCTCTGTACGAGCTCTACCGCTCCGTGCTGGAAGAAACTGCAAACTGAGGAACTCGTGCGCACCCCGAAGAACAAGATACCGTTTGTAGTCCGCCAATTCGAGGTAACCGGAGGTTCCGACCATGACGATGCCGAGGTTGGACAGCATCGCGATTGAGCGCAACTACCAGCACGCCAAAGAGGTTTTTGCTGGCTATGGCGTGGACACCGACCGCGTGCTGGAGCAGATGAAAACTATCGCTGTCTCCTTGCACTGCTGGCAGGGCGACGATGTCGGCGGCTTCGAGAGGGCGTCAGACGAGCTGGGCGGAGGGCTGGCGGTAACCGGCAACTACCCCGGCAAAGCGCGTACCCCCGACGAACTGCGCGCCGACCTCGAGAAGGCGTACAGCCTCATCCCTGGCAAGCATCGCCTGAACCTGCACGCCTTCTACGTGGACTATCCCGAGAAAGTGGAGCGCAACCAGCTGGAACCCAAACATTTCCAGAGCTGGATGGACTGGTCGAAGGCGCACGGCATCCCGCTAGACTTCAACGGGACTTTCTTCGCTCATCCCCTTGCCAACGACGGGTGGACGCTTGCCAGCGCGGACAGCGGTGTGCGGCAGTTCTGGATTGAGCACGCCATTGCGTGCCGACGCATCGCCGAGGCAATGGGAAGAACTCAGGGCAGTGCCTGCATACACAATCTCTGGATACCTGACGGTGAGAAAGACCTGCCTGCAGACCGCTGGGCGCCACGTCAGCGTCTGAAGGACTCGCTCGATGCCATCTATCGCGAGCCGATGAACAAAGAACACGTCAAAGACGCCGTGGAGTCCAAACTCTTCGGCATCGGGTCCGAGAGCTACGTGGCAGGCTCGTGGGAGTTCTACCTGCCCTACGCGGTGAAGCACAACCTGCTGATCTGCATCGACACGGGACACTTCCATCCTACCGAGCAGATTGCCGACAAGCTCTCGGCGGTGCTGTTGTTCGTGCCGGAGGCGCTTCTGCACGTCAGCCGCGGAATCCGCTGGGATAGCGACCACGTCGTAATTCTGAACGACGAAACACGCTCTATTGCAGAGGAGCTGGTGCGCGGTAACGTGCTGCACCGAGTGCACATCGGGCTGGACTATTTCGATGCCAGCATCAACCGCGTCGCTGCATGGGTGATAGGTACGCGAGCAATGCTGAAGGCTCTGCTCATAGCCCTGCTCGAACCCAACAGGATGCTGAAAGAGCTGGAAGCAAGCGGCGACCGCACTGCCCGCCTCGCGCTGATGGAAGACGCCAAGACACTGCCTTACAGCGCAGCATGGGACTACTATTGCGAGACGCAGGGTGTGCCCACTGGCGCGGCGTGGCTGGATGAGGTACGCCGCTACGAGCGAGAAGTGCTTGCGAAGCGGTAACTACCGGAAGAAAATTGGTCCCAGGTCCGCGGGGGGAGCCGACCTGGGACCCTCTCTCATACCCGAATTATCTGCGGCGTCGATGACGTAGAACCAGCAGTGCGCCTCCAATCAGTATGGTCGCAGCAGTAGTCGGTTCAGGAACGGCGACTACCCGGATTTCATCGATACCCCACAGCTCATCCGGTTCCGTCGTGGCACCCGAGAATAGCAGTCGCAGCGTCGGAGCGGTATGAACGAAGGTGTACTTCAGCTGGTAGACCGAGTCCAGTCTATAGCCGAGAGTGTTATTCTCCACCGCGCCCGTGCGTGCTGGGTTGACCTGCGGATAGTTTCCCGGAAAGCTCTGGAGTGCCGAGGTGTTGCTGAAAGTGGTGTGTATGAGTGTCGGACCGCCGATCACCGTCAATGACCAGAGGTCGGGTGCATTCGGAGATCCGTCGCCCACACCGTCCCAGCCACCGATGACGAACAGTGTCAACTCCACCGAAATCGCGGGATGCGGGGGCAGGTTCGTGAGGGTCAGGCGCACGCTCTCCTCCCCAAACGCTCCAAGGAACCCTCGTGCTCCTGCGGGCGTGAAGCTGATTGTCTGCTTCGTCCACTCGGTGCCAGCGCTGCTCGAGAAGTCATTGTAGTACACCAGCTGCGCACCCGCTGGCATGACCGTTGCCATAAGCAACGCCAGCACAGCTAACCGTGTGACCAGTCGCGTCATTCTGTGCTCTCCTCTCGGTAACGGTCGGTAACGCTCAGAGCGTTCCTCCATCACTGTATCTAGGCAAGAATCGTACCACAACGGGCAATTCTCAGCCATCGCACGGGCTTTTTTCTGAAATCTCTCGTCACGGCAAGAGCCGTGCCATCAGCTCGGCGTCAGCGGAGTCGGGATAGCGACGGGCAATATCGTTCGCGAACCGTTTGAACTCGGCAAGTGGCACGGCGCGCTTTCCCCGCTTCTGAGAAAGGTAGGCTGCCCCCACAATGGCGGAGCACTCTGCCCCAAACCGTTCATCGCTGATCGAGCGCACCCCCTTCTGAACGCACTCCACCATGTTGCGGATTTCGCCATAGAAGGACGAGGGCCAGTACTCCCATGTCGGACCCGTTGCCTCCACGCGTCGGCAACCACCGGTGGCATCCTCCACAACCACTATCCGCCCGTCGTCCTCGTGTGCGAAGCGAATCGTGCCCATCGTGCCGATGATGAGCGTGTCTGGCGAATCGCGATGGCTCCACGAACCCTCCACATGCGCCGTACTCCACCCGCCGGTACGCGCATTCTCGAAGCGGATGAGGATGTGTCCGTCATCCTCGACCTGCACCGGCTGGAACTGCCCGGACAGGATGCGCTGGGGCATGCGGATGGTGATGCCGATAGGCTCGGCGGCTTTCACCGAAACGGGTTGTTTGTCCAGCCCCGAAAGGTACCAGGATGCGCCAACGGCATGGATGCCGTTGTCCAGCAGGGAGCCACCGCCTCCCGTTTCGCGGTTCCAGAAGTTCGGATTGCCTTCGGGACCGCCGTGTGCCGTCGCAAGAAACATCATCACAGGCTCGCCAATCCAGCCTGCGTCGATCAGCTTCTTCGCGGTGTAGTAGAAGGGGTCCCAGAGCCAGTTTTCGTTGTGCTGATACAGCCTGCCGGTGCGCTCTACCGCTTCCACCACGCGCATACACTCCAGCCACGTGCGCGCCATGGGCTTCTCGCACATCACGTGCACGCCAGCCTCCAGAGCAGCGATCGCCATCGGGGCGTGCAGAACCGGCTGTGTGCAGATGTCTACGAGGTCCAGCGACTCATTCTGCAGCATCATCTGCACATCCTGATACAGTTTCACCTCTTTAATGTCCGCTTTCAGCCGCTCAGCAGCAGCTGCGTCGCCTCGCTCCTCCGCCTGCTTCGCCTTCTGCTTATACAGCTCTTTCATCCGTGTTTCCGTGGCGGCGAGGCTGTCGGCTGACACATCGCACAACGCCACCAGCTGACAGGCGGGCAGGTCGGGGTAGGCGGGCAGATGCGCCCCACGAAAGATACCGCCTGTACCGATAGCACCCACGCGAATCCGTTTCATGACGGAATGACCTCCCACGAGATTCTGAACGCTACTCTGTTCGCGGGGGGCGGGGGTTATCCTGCGCTGCCGTCGGGGCTGTAGTGATCGGGGTACATCGACAGATGCACCGCCCTGACCGTGCCGGACTGCAGAAGCACCAGCACCCAGCCGCGTCGCCCGGTGGGCGGCGTGTCGCGGCGGTCCTCCACCTTGAAGACGGTCGCCCAGTGCCAGTTGCAGTCCGCCAGTGGGGTCTGCTCGCCCCACTTGCCTTCGCCGTAGTTGGGGAAGGGCTGCCACCAGCCCAGCTCATGTGCAATGCCCCAGTTGGGAATGTAATCGTAGCTCACGCCGGTAGTCAGGTAGAGATTTCCCTCCAGGCGGGGATTGCCCTCGTGCTGTCCCGACTTTCCATCTGACGGGCACACGAACAGCTGGGAGGCGGGTTGATAGACCGGATAGAGCGCGCTTAATCTGGGAGGCAGAGCCTCGTAGTCCTG
>CAKZNX010000273.1 GCA_937132045.1 uncultured bacterium | reverse complement strand
ATTATGTGCATTACCAGCGCGAGGGTTACCTGAAGGTCGAGCGTCTGTTGCCACCCGAGGACGTTCAGCGATTGCTGGACTGGGCGGAGAGTCGTCGGCAGCCCGCTTCGCACACGCAGCTGTCTGAGAAAGCATCGCTGGAGGAAGTGGCGAGAACGCGCACCCGCGTGCACCAGTTGCACCGTATCGACGCCACTGCCGAATGGGGTTTGCTTCATCCGCGTGTGCTGGACGTGCTCGAGGCGCTCATCGGTCCCGATGTGCTTGCGCTGCAAAGTATGCTCTTCTTCAACCCCCCGGGGCTTGGCGGACAGGGCTGGCATCAGGACTCATACTACATCACCACCTACCCTGACACTCTAATCGGTGCGTGGATGGCGCTGGACCCCGCCGATGAGCAGAACGGGTGTCTGTGGGTCATTCCCGGCTCACACTGTGAACCCATCTACCCACCCGACCAGCCGCACGGTCTCGTGCACGCCGACGGCGCCTTCGCAGACCTGTTCGAAGTGCACAATGTCAGCCATCTGGATGACGAGCTGAATACGCTGACGAAGGTCGTGCGGAAATATCCCGACCCCATTCCCGTGCCCATGCAGCCGGGCGATGTGCTGTTCTTCCACGGACACATCCTGCACCGCTCGTACCCGAACCGCACCACCGACCGCTTCCGACGCTCCTATGTATGCCACTACTGTAACGCGCGCTCGTGGGTACCATGGAACCACGGTGAGCCGTACGAGGGCGATAGTGCCAACTACCTGCATATTTTGGCGCGTGGCAACACCCACCTGCCGTATGCCTCGCCGCCGTTCGGGACACCTGTGCACCTGAGCCTCGACCAGCACTCCGCTGATACCGCCCCGCCGCGCATGATGGGCATGGACGACGGCATGATGCAGAGTGTGCAGACAGCGTCGGACAGGGTATAATACACGCGGAGGTTGCTGACGATGGCGATAGAACTGCCGCCTTTTCCGCGAGCGGAAGGCGACCCGATTGTGAAGTATCCAGACCCTGTCTTACGTCAGGTGGCGGAGCCGGTCAAACGCATCACACCGGAAATCCGCCAGCTGGTCTCGATGATGCGCCGCGCCATGCTTGACGCCAGCGGCATCGGACTCGCGGCTCCGCAGGTAGGCGTGTCCATCCGCCTGCTGGTGTACACCGACTTCTCCGATGAAGACCATCCTCAGACGCATGCGCTGATCAACCCGGTCATCCTCAAAATGTCGGGCGAGCAGATCGAGCCGCCGGAGGGATGTCTATCTTTACCTGGGCTGCTCGGTAACGTGCGCCGCGCGCACACCATCTGGGTGAAAGCCACCAACCTGCAGGGCAGAACCATCAAGTTCCGAGCCGAAGGGCTGACCGCACGGGTAATACAGCACGAAATAGACCATCTGGACGGCATCCTGTTCATCGACCGCGCCGACCCGGCTACCCTTCGCTGGGCAACCGAGAAGGTGGAGGAGAAGAAAGCAGAGGCGGTCGCTGTCGGCAAATGAAATGATACGGCGGGTTCTCTTTTTTGGCACGAGCGAGTTCGCCGTGCCCTCGTTGCTTGCGCTGGTGCGGGCAGGATACGACCTGCCCGTCGTCATCACACAACCCGACCGCCCGACGGGCAGGCGCCTGCGCCTGCAGCCCACACCCGTACGTCGTGTCGCCGAACAACACGCGCTTCCTGTCTGGACACCGGAGAAGGTGCGACGGCGCGAGTTTTTGGAGCAGGCGCGCGCCATTGCCCCAGACCTGATTGTGGTTGCAGCCTTCGGGCAGATCCTGCCGGAGGCTCTGCTGAAGATGCCGTCCAGCGGCTGGGCAATCAACGTGCACGCCTCTCTGCTCCCGAAATATCGAGGCGCCGCCCCCATTCAGCACGCCATCCTGAACGGCGAGACCGAGACAGGAATCACCATCATGCAGATGGAACCCACGCTGGACACCGGTCCCGTCCTATCGCAAAGAACCTGCCCCATCCTGCCCGACGACGATGCTGGCATACTGGAAGCGAAGCTGGCAGAGCTGGGCGCCGAACTGCTCGTTGAGACCATCCGCGGGCTGGAAGCAGACGCCGTTCAACCTCAACCGCAGGATCACTCGCTCGCCACCTATGCCCCTCCAATCAAGCGTGAAGACAGCTTCATTCGCTGGAGCGAGACGGCGCATCGCACATGGTGCCGGGTGCGCGCCATGTCGCCCAAGTCGGGAGCAGGTTTCTTCTGCATGGGAAAGTGGGTTAAAGTGTGGAGGTGTGCGCCGATAGAGGAGCACTGTGATCAGC
>CAKZNX010000272.1 GCA_937132045.1 uncultured bacterium | reverse complement strand
GAGATTGCTTCGTCGCTGCGCTCCTCGCAATGACACGGAGTGCTTGGAGGGCGAACCTCCTGGGGAACCGGTGTGGAGTGTGTTCTCGGCTCGGCGGGGGTTCCTCGCCCTCCAGAAGACAGTATTATGGGGTCAAGCAAACAGGGTTCGCCCTTCGCCCGGAAGCAGGCGAGGGGTGACATGATATTAACCCTCCGGCTGTGCCAAGCCCAGAGCTATGTCGATCTCGCGCAGGTCCTCGGGCGACAGGGTTACACCCGAGGCTTTCACGTTGTCTTCAATCTGCGACAGTTTGCGCGCACCGATAATCACGCTGGAAACCATCGGCTGACGCAGACACCACGCCAGCGCCAGCTGCGCCATCGACAACCCGTTGCGCTCAGCAATGGGACGCAGATTCTGCACTTTGGTCAGCACCTCATCGCTCATCAACCAGCGCATGAACATGTTGGAACTCTCATCGGCGGCGCGGGTGTCGGGCGGCGGTGGCGACCCCGGCTGATACTTGCCCGTCAGCACGCCCTGTGCCAGCGGCGAGAAGACAATGTTGCCCATGCCCACGCGCTCGCACATCGGCAGAACTTCCTTCTCGATCTCGCGCCTCAGCATGTTGTAGTGCGGTTGATTGGACACAGGTGCCTCGATGTTCATCTGCTGGCACAGGTGCACCGCATCCAGAATCTGCGTCGCCGACCACTCGCTGACGCCCCAGTACAGTATCTTGCCCTGCCGAATCAGGTCGCCCATGGCGCGTACCGTCTCCTCCAGTGGGGTCTCGCGGTCGTAGCGGTGGCACTGATACAGGTCGATGTAGTCCGTATCCAGCCGCTTCAGGCTGGCGTGGCACTGCTCGACGATGTGCTTGCGCGAGAGACCCCGGTCGTTGGGTCCGCTACCCATTGGAAAGTACACCTTGGTTGCCAGCACATACGAGTCGCGCTTGAACGCCTTTAAAGCCTTCCCCATCACCTCTTCGGCTCGCCCAGCCGCGTAGACGTTGGCGGTATCGAACAGGTTGATACCCAGTTCGTACGCCCGATGAATGCACTGCGCTGCAGTCTCCTCGTCGGTGGCGTGTCCGAAGGTTAACCACGATCCCAGACTCACCTCGCTGACCTTCACACCCCACTTGCCCAGCTTTCGGTACTGCATGGCTCCTCCTCCTGTTCACCGTTCCTGAAACGTTTAAGAGATATTAGCACAGCGGGGCGATTGGCGTCAATCGCCGTTGACAAGCGCTATCGCTTGTTGTTATAATAGTCGTGCAAACGGTCGGGGTGTGGCGCAGTTTGGTAGCGCGCACGGTTCGGGTCCGTGAGGTCGGCGGTTCGAGTCCGCCCACCCCGACCATTTCTGTCATCTGTGCTCTTAATGTTCTTCATGCTCGCTGTGTGGTCGCTCGGCGGACGGTTGCGCCTGCGAACCGTCCACGCGCTGTCCCCAAACCATCAAACCACCGAGATGACCGGTGCGACCGACCAGCACCGCAGCCGCCACTGCCAGCACCGCCACGACCACGCGCACCATCGGCATATCCTTCGCCCCAGAAGCCTGCGAGGGAAAAAGCCGTCTTGCTGTTCGGGTGTATGCCGTCAATACAAACAGCGCCATTCCCGCAGTCACCAGAGTGAGCAATGCACTGCTTTCGTGCTGTTCCCCGAAAAGCTCCACCCGCGCATCGCCTTTTCCGAACTCCTCCGCCGCCTCGCCGGTAACGTAGGCGCCGATCCCACCAAGAAAGCCTGCGACGAGCAGGATTAGCGTCACCTGACGCCAGAAGGAGGTTCCCCACACCAGCCATGCCAGCGCAGTAAGCGCCGCCAGTAACAAGAAAGCAATGGGAAAGTGCACCAGAACAGGGTGCAAAATCGGAATCTGGTACATTCGGTGACTCTCCTCAAGCAGATCCTGCTCGTTTAGTATACCCAAACATCGCGTTGCTACAGGGAAACCTTCAGCAGGCACTCCCGGTAGTACACGTAGTTCGCCCACGGCACGTCTGGCGGTATGGCGTGGTCGCAGCCGGGCACATATCCACCCTCCTGCATCAGGGCTATCTTCTCCTCCACCATCTGCCGGATAGAGGCTCTGTCCCGCGCGAGGATGCGCTTGTCCATTCCGCCACCCATAATGAGCGACTTGCCGAACCGTTTGCGAAGAACCAGCACATCCATACCCGCCGCCACCTCCATCGGATAGATGAAGCAGATACCCAGCTCCAGCCAGATGGGGATGAGGTCCCAGACGTTGCCGTCGCTGTCCAGCATGATGGTGTCGATGCCCGCCTGATGGAGTCGCTCGGTGATACGGCGGTACTGGGGAACGAAGAAACGACGGTAGTGCTCGGGGCTGATGAGGGGACCGGTCTTGTATGCCATATCCTCCCACATCACCGCGAAGTCATAGTCCATGCCCTCCAGCGCCTTATCCAGCACCTGCAGGATGCAATCTGCCATCTCCTCCGCCGCCATCTGCACGAAGCTGGAGTCGTCGTACAGGGCGAGACTGATGCCCTCCACGCCCATCCAGTTCCTCAACCATCCGTACAGGCTCCCCACGAAGATGCCAAGGGGGAAATCACGGTTCGCATACTGCTTTTTCAGGCTTTCCCAGTGTCGTGGGAAGCGCGCAGGGCTATGGGGGTTGAGCCGCCGGCGGAACTCGTGCCAGTTTTCCCTGCCGCGCAGGGGATACTCCAGATACTGAGGCATTGCAGGAGGTGGCACATCCTTCAATCTCCTCTTGATGACACCGTCTCCGTCGCGGTACACCTCGTAGGTGTCATCCTCGTAGAGCACCTCCACCTCAAAACCCGGACACAGACCGCAGTTCACCCCCACCCATTCGATGCGGTCATAGCCCCCATACAGATACCAGTCAGAGTCTTCAGGCAACCCCTCGCGCTTCCAGCGTTTGACGGTCTCATCGTAGGGACCCATCTCCCAGTGGAAAAGGCGGTCGCGTGGCAGGTAGTGCGTGGTAGCAAAGTATCGTTCACGAGAGTTCATGGGCGCCTCCTCGCAGGCTACTGGTTCGCCTTTCGCGCCCTGCACGGCAACCTCCTGCTCACACGGCGGCAGACGGTGCCGCATTCACCTCTCTCCGCCACCACAGCCAGCAGGCATACCCTGCGCCAGCACCGCCCAGATGCGCCAGACCGGATACATCTCCGGCACCTGACAGCTGCACAATCACCTCCAGCACCTGCAACGCCAGCCATATCAGGGCGAACAACCACGCGGGCAGTCCGAAAAAGCGAACATACCACCCCACCCGATACGCCAGGTACAGTCTTCCATGAGGGAATGCCAACGCGTAGAACAGCACCAGCCCCGAGATGCCTCCGCTCGCCCCGATGCAGGGGACCTCCGAACGCGGCTCGAGGGCGATGTGAGCTACGTCCCCAGCCAGCGTTGCCAGCACCAGCACGATGACAAAGCGCGTGTGCCCGATGAGGTCTTCCACGTTGTCCCCGAACACCACCAGAAAGTAGAGGTTGCTCAGCAGGTGGAAAATGGAGCCATGCACGAAAAAGCTGGTGAACAGTGTGATACCCCCATACCGCCACCACTCAGCAGGCACGAGGGCAAGCGTCTGCAGAGCGCGTTCCATGTTGTAAAACGCCATGATACTGACGACAGTGATGGTAAAGGCGGTCAGCCACGTCATATACGGCTGGCGCTGAAGGAAGTTATCCTCTTCCAGCGGCAACCCCAGCAACAGAAGGACGACCCGAACCGGGTCATCGGGCACATCGTCGTTGCCGGATGATCGCGCCCGCTCTCTCAACGCCTCCACTTTCGCTATGGCAAGTGCCTCTTTGGCTTCGGGCGGAAGGTCTGGCTCGGTGGGTTGGGCAGGAGGGGGAGCTTGGGGCATCTGTTCCAGCTCGCCGGCGTCCGCCCACACGAAC
>CAKZNX010000271.1 GCA_937132045.1 uncultured bacterium | reverse complement strand
CTGGCAATAGCGGGTATTCCGCCGCTGGCTGGGTTCTTCTCGAAAGATGAGATTCTGGCTTCCACCTTCGGCACGCACTTCCTGCCCGCCAGCATGGGGCAAATCCTGTGGGCAGTGGGCTTGTTCACGGCGCTGCTGACGGCGTTCTATATGACCCGGCTGATGGGGCTCACCTTCTGGGGCGAGCCGCGCTGGGCGGGAGCACACGCACACCACGGCAAGGACGACGCGCCCCACGCGCGTGGGCACGGGGAACCGAAGGAGGCTCCACCGAGTATGACCGTTCCGCTGATGATACTGGCGGTGCTGTCGGTGGCGGGGGGCTTCATCGGGGGCTTTGCTCCCCTGCACATCCCCAGCAGGATTGAGGCGTTCCTCGAACCCTCCGCGGGACTGCGGGTGCTCAGTGAAGGCTCACACCTCTCGGTCAGCGTGGAGTGGATACTGGTGGGGGCGTCGGTGGCGGCAGCCGTGCTGGGCATCCTCTTTGGCTGGGGACGCTACCGCGTGGGGCTACCCGAGAGCGAGCGCGAGATCACGGGCTTGCGCAAGGTACTTTACCAGCAGTACTACTACGACTGGCTGATGGTGAAGGGCGCTGGGCTATATGCGGGCGGTAAGGTCGCAGACTGGATGTGGCAGTTCGTGGATGTGCGCATTGTGGACGGCTTGGTGAACGCCGTGGCGGGGCTGACGGGATGGGTCGGAAACAGCCTCCGCCGTGTGCAGACCGGTTACGTGCGCAACTATGCTTTTACCATCCTCATCGGCGCAATCGCGGTGCTTATCTGGCTGCTGGTTCGTGGAGCAAGTGCAGGTTTGACGAGGTAGGCGATGGAGACGACGACACCCGGGTTGCTGACGCTGATCATCTTTCTGCCGCTGGCGGGCGCGGTGGTGCTGTTGCTGCTACCGCGTGAGAACAAGAGCGCCATCCGCTGGCTCACGCTGGCGGTCACCGTGCTGGTGTTTGTGCTGTCGTTGAGGCTGGTTATCGGTTTCAACTCAGCCAGCGCAGGGATGCAGTTCCGCGAGTTTGCCCTGTGGATGCCACAGTTTGGCGTGCACTACCACCTTGGTATCGACGGCATCAGCCTGTGGTTGGTGCTGTTGACCACCTTCCTGTCGGTGCTGGCAGTGGCTTTTTCGTGGGTGGTGGAAGAGCGCGTCAAAGAGTACATGTTCTTCATGCTGTTGCTGGAAACGGGCATGCTGGGCGTGTTCTGCGCGCTGGACCTGGTGCTGTTCTACGTGTTCTGGGAAGCGATGCTGGTGCCGATGTACTTCCTGATCGGCATGTGGGGCGGCGAACGGCGCATCTACGCCGCCATCAAGTTCTTCCTTTTCACCTTCTTCGGCAGTATCCTGATGCTGGTGGCGATTGTAGCGCTATACTACATGCATCGCGACCTGACCGGTGTGGCTACCTTCGACCTGCTGCGCATTCAGCAGGCGCTGGCAAGCACCCCGCTGGACCTGAACGTGCAGCTGTGGCTGTTCGCCGCGTTTGCGCTGGCGTTTGCCATCAAGGTGCCCATGTTTCCGTTCCACACTTGGTTGCCCGATGCCCATGTGGAGGCGCCGACAGCCGGCTCGGTCATTCTGGCGGGTGTCCTGCTAAAGATGGGCACTTACGGCTTCCTGCGCTTCTGCCTGCCGCTGTTCCCCGATGCGTCGCAGGTGGCAGCACCGCTGATGCTGACACTGGCGGTCATCGGCATCATTTATGGGGCGATTGTGGCGGCGGTTCAACCCGATGTGAAGAAGCTGGTCGCCTACTCCAGCGTGAGCCACCTGGGCTTCGTGATGCTGGGGTTGTTTGCTCTGAACGTGCAGGGGCTGATGGGCAGTATCCTCCAGCAGGTGAATCACGGTATCAGCACGGGGGCGCTGTTCCTGCTGGTGGGTATGATTTACGAGCGCCGACACACCCGCCTGATTGCCGAGTTCGGCGGCTTGAAGCGCGTGATGCCGGTGTATGCGGCGTTCTTCATGCTGGTGATGCTGTCGTCGGTGGGATTGCCCAGCACCAACGGGTTCGTGGGCGAGTTTCTCACCCTGCTGGGCGGCTTTGCGGCGAGTATCCCGCTGACGGTGATTGCGGCGTCGGGTGTGATTCTGGCAGCGGTGTATCTGCTGTGGATGTTCCAGCGGGTATTCTACGGCGAGCCGTCGGGGAAGAACGCCAGCCTGCCCGACCTGAATCTGCGCGAGATTGCCATCATGGTGCCCATCGTCATCCTCATTTTCTGGATCGGTCTGTATCCCAGCACCTTCACCGACCCGATGCAGGAGTCCGTAAACAACCTGATACGGCAGGTGCAGGGCGATGCGGGCGCAGCGTGGCTGGCGCAGATGGGCGAGGCAGTGAAAACGGTAACGATGCGATAAGAGGAGGGCGGAGATGACCAAGTTCGAGCGTATTCAGGCAGCTGTTCGGGGCGAGGCAGTAGATCGAGTGCCTTATAGCCTGTGGTATCACTTTCGGCTGAACCCGCCGGCGGGAGAAACGCTGGCGAACGCCGAGCTGGAGTTCTATCAGAAGTACGACCCCGACCTGCTGAAAGTGATGCACGACATTCCCTACGAGATGCCAATGGGCATGGCATCCATCCACAGCATAGACGACTGGGCGAAACTGCCCGTCCTGCCGCCGGACAAGGGCAACTTCGGGGAGCAGTTAGCCGCCTTGCGTATCATCCAGCGACGCAAAGGTGACGACGCGCCGATGGTGGACACCGTATTTAACGTCTTCGCCTACGCTCAGAAGATTTCGCAGCAGCAGATGCTGAGCCACCTTCGAGAGAATCCCGACGCCGTTCGCATGGGGCTGGACCGGATAGCGCAGTCGCTGGCGGGATATGCGCGGAAGCTGGTGGAGGAAGGAGTCGGCGTGTACCTGGCGGTGGCTGGCGCCAGTGCAGACATGGCGACGCCAGAGGAGTATGCGCGCTACTTCCTTCCGCTGGATGAGATGGTGCTTGAGGCGTCACTTGGCGCTTCGGTCAACGTGCTGCACATTCACGGCGAGAACATCTACTTCGACCTGGTGTTGCCGCTGGCGTCCAAAGCGCATGTGCTGTCGTGGAGCAACCGCATTACCGCTCCGTCCATTCCCGAAGCGCGCCTGAAGTACACCGGCTGTATCATGGCAGGCGTGGACGAGGTGAACATCAAGAACCTGACGGCAGAGCAGGTGAAAGCGCAGGTGCGCGAGACCATCGAGCAGACACGCGGCAGAGGGGTCATCGTCGCGCCGGGGTGCGCTGTGCCGACCGATACGCCGCCGGAGCTGTTGCTGGCAATCCGCGAAGCCGTGCTGGAAGCAGGAGGAACCTCCGCATGACCGATTATCCGCCGCTACCGAGGGACGTGTTTTTTACCGCCATCGCGCCCGAGCTCATCCTGACGATAACCGCCATGGTGGTTCTTCTTGCTGGTTTGGGAATGCGTCGGGGGCGCTACACTCCGCTGGTGGTGCTGAGCCTCGTGGGCATCGTTCTCAGTGCTGTGAGTGCGGTCGCCTACTGGGGGCAGACAACGGGCGCGTTCAGCGATACCGTAATCAGCGACCAGTTCGCGCAGATGGTTCGGCTCATCCTGCTGGGCATCGCGGCGATCGCCGTGCTGATGGCGGAGCCGTATCTGCAAGAGAAGCGCATCGCCTTCCCCGAGTACTTTGCGCTGGTGCTGTTCTCTACGGCGGGGGGAATGGTGATGGCGTCTGCCCAGAACCTGATGGTGCTGTTCATCGGGCTGGAGATTCTGTCGCTGGCTATGTATGTGATGGCGGGGCTGGCACGCACCGAGGCGCGCTCGGAGGAAGCGGCGCTGAAGTACTTCCTGCTTGGGGCGTTTGCGTCGGGTTTCTTGCTATACGGGATTGCGCTCATTTACGGCGCGTCGGGCACCACCAACCTGAACGAGCTCCTGCCTGCGCTCTTCTCGCCATCTCCGGAGAAACGACTTCTGCTGTATGGCGGTCTGGCGCTGGTGCTGGTGGGCATGGGCTTCAAGGCGGCACTGGTGCCGTTCCACGTGTGGACACCCGACGTGTATGAAGGTGCGCCCACGGCGGCGGCGGCATTCATGGCTTCGGCTGCAAAAACGGCGGCATTCGCAGTCTTCATCCGCCTGGCGCTTGCCTTCCAGCCTGCGAGTGCGCTGTGGGTGCCTCTGCTGGCGGTGCTGGCGATCCTGACGATGACGGTGGGCAACCTGCTGGCGTTGGCGCAGACCAACCTGAAGCGGATGCTGGCGTATTCCAGTATCGCGCATGCCGGTTACCTGCTGGTGGGGGTGGTGGCGGTGAGCAGTCTGCCCGCAGCTCAGGCGGGCATCAGCGCGGTGCTCTATTACTTCATCGCCTACTCGCTGATGACGATGGGCGCGTTTGCCGTCGCCTCGCTGATGGCGCGCGAGGGCAGGGAGAGCAACCTGATTGACGACCTGTCGGGGCTGGGGACACGCAGTCCGCACGCCGCCGCGATGATGACCGTATTCATGTTGTCGCTGGCGGGCATTCCCACCACGGCGGGCTTTCTGGGCAAGTTCTTCCTGTTCAACGCGGCGCTTCAGCAGGGTTCGGTGGGTCTCCTGCTGGCGATTGTGCTGGCGGTGAACAGCGTGGTGTCGGCGTTTTATTACCTGCGTCTGATTGTGGTGATGTATTTCCGCCCTGCCGAGTTGCCCGTCTTGCCCAGACCCGGCTTTGGCTTGCAGGCGGCAATAGCGCTGTGCATGATTGGCAGCATGGTGTTCGGGCTGTATCCGCTGGGTTGGAACGAGGCACAGCAGGCAGCGCGGGGTCTGGTGCGCGTGGTGCAGACGGTGCAGAGGTGAGTCGCCTGTGGTCTTGCCGTAAGCGGCGGGGATTGCTTCGTCGCTTCGCTCCTCGCGATGACATGAGGGTGTCGTGTCATTGCGAGCCTGCCTTCAGGCAGGCGAAGCAATCTCCTGCGTGTTACGGGAAGTGACTGGGATTGCGTCGTCGCTTCGCTCCTCGCGATGACATGAGGGTGTCGTGTCATTGCGAGCCTGCCTTCAGGCAGGCGAAGCAATCCCCTTCGTGTTATGGGAAGCGAGAGGGAATGCTTCG
>CAKZNX010000270.1 GCA_937132045.1 uncultured bacterium | reverse complement strand
AAACGGTGCCTGCCGATTTCGCACAATTCTCCCTGAAATCCTCGAAAAATCCCTTGACACCCCTATATGTTGTATGTTATATTTGGATTAGCCCAATATCTGGGCAAAACCCCGTTGCCGGCAAGGGGGATGGACAGGCGTGAAGTGCCCATACTGCGGTCATCCCGAGGACAGGGTGCTCGATTCGCGCCCGATTCGAGATGGCGAGGCAATCAAGAGACGTCGGGAATGCCTGGCGTGCGGTCGGCGGTTCACCACCTTCGAGGAGATCGAAGAGCTGAAGCTGATGGTCGTGAAGAACGACGGACGCCGGGAGCCGTTCGACCGCAACAAGGTGCTGCGCGGAATGCAGGTCGCCTGCGAAAAGCGTCCTATCTCTATCGACGCCCTCGAGGAGATTGCCAACGACATCGAGCAGATGCTCATCAATCGCGGTGAGCGGGAGGTGAAATCCTCCGACATCGGCGAGCTGGTGATGGAACGGCTGAAGCAACTGGACCAGGTGGCTTACGTCCGCTTCGCCTCCGTCTACCGCCAGTTCGAGGATGCCACCCAGTTCCGCGAGCTGGTGAACATGCTGCAACGACAGCGGCGCCAGAAATAGCGCCGCACCCTGACCCAACCAGTTCACAGAGAGGAGTGCGCATTTATGGAACCGACGAAGGAACACTTCGAACCCGAAATCGTCGAAGAAGTTGTCCCGCCGGCTGGGGATGTTGCGGGTTTGGTGCAGGAGAAGTCCGCTCCCGGACTGCACTTCGAACGCTATTTCACACGCGCCGGAGTACACCCGTTCGACGAGGTGCGCTGGGAACTGCGCACCGCATCGATTACCGGCGAGCGCGGCGAGGTGGTTTTTGAACAGAAGGACGTCGAGGTCCCCGAGTTCTGGAGCCAGCTTGCCACCAACGTGGTGGCATCGAAGTACTTCCGTGGGCAGTTAGGCAGTCCCCAGCGCGAGCACAGTGTGCGCCAGCTCATCTCGCGTGTCGCGGATACCATCGCCGAGTGGGGACGCAAAGACGGCTACTTCGCCACCGAAGAGGACGCCGAAACCTTCCATCACGAACTCATTCACCTCCTTCTCATGCAGAAGGCTTCGTTCAACAGCCCGGTATGGTTCAACGTCGGCGTGCCCGGCGAGCGACCGCAAGCCAGCGCGTGCTTCATCAACTCCGTGCAGGACAACATGGAGAGCATCCTCGACCTTGCCAAGACGGAGGGGATGCTGTTCAAATACGGGTCAGGCACCGGCACCAACTTCTCCCGGCTGCGCTCCTCGCGCGAACACCTGCAGGGTGGAGGGACGGCATCTGGACCGGTGTCCTTCATGCGCGGGTTCGATGCCTTCGCGGGGGTGATCAAGAGCGGAGGTAAAACGCGCCGTGCCGCCAAGATGGTCATCCTCAACGCAGACCACCCCGACATTCTGGCTTTCATTCGGTGCAAGGCAGAGGAGGAGAAGAAAGCGTGGGCGCTGATCGAAGCGGGCTACGACGGCAGCTTCAACGTGCCTGGCGGAGCATACGACAGCGTTTCCTACCAGAACGCCAACCACTCCGTGCGGGTCACCGATGCGTTCATGGAGGCGGCGGTAAAAGCGTTGCCGTGGCAGACCCATTACATCACTACCAGCGAGGTCGCCGATACCTACAACGCCCGTGACCTCTTGCGCGAGATCGCCGAAGCCACATGGATTTGCGGCGACCCGGGTCTGCAATACGATGACACCATCAACCGCTGGCATACCTGCAAGAACACCGACCGCATCTACGCCAGTAACCCGTGCTCGGAGTTCGTGTTTCTGGACGACACCGCGTGCAATCTGTCCAGCTTGAACCTCATGGCGTTTCGCAAGTCTGATGGCGAGTTCGACGTGGAGGCATTCCGTCACGCCGTGCGCGTGATGATTACCGCGCAGGAAATCATCGTGGACAACGCCGCCTACCCCACCCCGCGTATCACGCAGAACAGCCACGACTACCGTCCGCTCGGGCTGGGCTATGCCAACCTCGGTGCACTGCTGATGGCACGAGGCTTGCCCTACGACAGCGATGCCGGACGTGCCTGTGCTGCGGCGATCACTGCCATCATGACCGGTGAGGCGTACGCGCAGTCTACCGTGATTGCACGCGACCATGGTGGCCCCTTCCCCGGCTACGCGCGCAACCGCGAATCGATGCTGGATGTCATTCGCATGCACCGCGAGCATGTGGACAAAATCGAAGCCAGAGAGACGCTTCCGCCCGATCTGCTTCGCGCCGCGCAGGAGTGCTGGGACAACGCGCTGACGCTGGGTGAGCAGTACGGCTACCGTAACGCCCAGGTGACCGTTCTGGCACCGACCGGCACCATTGCCTTCATGATGGACTGCGATACCACCGGTGTGGAGCCTGACATCGCTCTCGTCAAGTACAAGACGCTGGTGGGGGGCGGTCTGATGAAGATCGTCAACCGCACGGTGCCGGAGGCTTTGCACAGGCTCGGCTACTCGCAGGAGCAGGCGGAAGACATCATGGACTACATCGAGCGCACCGACACCATCGAGGGCGCTCCTCACCTGAAGCCCGACCATCTGCCGGTGTTCGACTGCGCCTTCAAGCCTGCCAATGGTCAGCGCAGCATCCATTACATGGGTCACATCCGAATGATGGGCGCGGTACAGCCGTTCCTGTCAGGAGCCATCTCCAAGACGGTGAACATGCCCAACGATGCCACGGTGGAGGACATCATGGAAGCCTACGTGGCGGCGTGGAAACTGGGCGTGAAAGCCATCGCCATCTACCGCGACGGCTCCAAGCGCACCCAGCCGCTGAGCACCAGGAAGACCAGCGAACAGCTGGAGAAACAGCCGGTGGTCGAGGCGCGCCCCGTCCGTCGCAAACTGCCCGACGAGCGTCAGAGCGTCACGCATAAGTTCAGCGTCGGCGGGCACGAGGGCTACATCACCGTGGGGCTGTATCCCGATGGCAAGCCGGGGGAGATATTTATCACCATGAGCAAGGAAGGTTCGGTGGTATCCGGGCTGATGGACAGCTTCGCCACCGCCATCTCGCTGGCACTGCAGTATGGCGTGCCACTGGAGACGCTGGTGAACAAGTTTGCTCACATGCGTTTCGAGCCGTCCGGCGTGACCAATAACCCGCAGATACGCTTTGCCAAGTCCATTATGGACTACATTTTCCGGTGGCTGGCGCTCAAGTTTCTGCCCCCGGAGGAACAGCCTGCGGGAGAGGTCGCGTCTATCGAGAACCACACGAACCTGTCTGAGAAAGTGAAAGAACCCGCCAACACTTTGCGCGAGGCGGAGCAGATGGTTTTCCAGTTCCAGGCAGATGCGCCGCCGTGTCCCGACTGCGGTTCCATCATGGTGCGCAATGGCGCCTGTTACAAGTGTCTGAACTGCGGCACAACGTCGGGATGCTCTTAATACCGGGCTGCCACTCTGGTTGCGAGGGGGTAGCACCCCCCCGCAACCCCTTTTCCCTGACGGGAGGTGGTTCATGTTTCGCGTGATCGGTGTGGAAACGGGGGAACATCCGCGCAGAGAGTTTGTGGTTATCCGCAATCAGTCGCTGCGCTACGAGAACCTCCGGGGCTGGGCGGTGACCGATGAGTCCTTTTTCAGCGATGACCTTCGCGCGCTGGCACAACGCCTTTACGTGTTCCGCGAGGAGCTGATGGTGGAGCCGGGTGCGTATGTGGCTCTCTGTACAGGCTCAGGCGAGAACCACTGGGCGCGTGCGGGTGACGGACGCAGTGTCTTCGTCATCTACTGGGGCAAAGACCGTTGCATATGGCGCGATAGCCAACAAGTGATGCTGGTGCAGGTGGCACATGTGGCACCGGCTGGCGTGATGCCCCACCGCGCACAGACCGTGAGGTAAACCGGCAGGGGACGGGCGGTGAAGCCGGCAGCTGCGGTGCAAGAGGTCGCCTCGATCACGCAGGATAGCCGGTAGCTCAGACGAAAATACAGGACATAAAGCGTCGTTCATGGAGGTATCGTGATGCGCCTTGCCTGTTGCGCCTATTCCTATCGCGACCTGCTGACGAGCCGCAAGATGAGCCTGCAGGAGTTCATCCGCACCTGTGCCGATATCGGGCTGGATGGCGTGGAGTTGACCGCCTACTACTTCCCCAACACCGAACGCGCTACCCTCAACGAAATCAAGCGCACGTGCTTCCAGTATGGGATGCACATCTCGGGCACCGCAGTGGGCAATAACTTCGCGCAGGCGGATGCCTCGAAGCGGCGCGAGCATGTGGAGATGACCAGGCAGTGGATCGACAACGCGGTGATACTGGGGGCGCCGTGCATCCGTGTCTTCGCCGGGTCGGTGCCGCAGGGACACACGGAGGAAGAGGCATTCGGCTGGGTGGTGGAATGCCTGCGCGAGGTAATCGAATACGGAGCACAACGCGGAGTGGTGGTGGCACTGGAGAACCACCACGGCATCACCGCCACCGCCGAGCAGGTGCTGCGCATCGTGCGCGCTGTTCAGCATCCGTGGTTTGGCGTGAACCTGGATCTGGGCAACTTCACCGGCGACATCTACGCGCAGTTCGAACAGCTCGCCCCGCACGTGGTCACCACCCACGCCAAGACGCACTACCGCGGTCCCAACGGCAAGCACACAGAGGTGGACTACGAACGCGCCCTGCGCATCCTGCAAAAAGCAGGCTACAGAGGCTACGTGTCCATCGAGTACGAGTATACCGAACCTGCCGAACAGGCAGTGCCGCGTTTCGCCAGGCAGCTTCGTAGTATCCTTCAGCGTATGGCTTAGCAAGGGGGGGGACCGTCATGAGATCGTGCTGGATGCTGGTCGCGCTTCTCGGTCTGCAGATGGTGGCAGGCTGTTCCGCACAGGAAGGGGGAAACAGGATGCTGCAGCCTCAGCTATCAGACAACCGCCCGCTTCGCCTTGTATCGGTGACACCGAACCGTACTCAGGTGCCACGTTACGAGCTGATCGAGTTCCGACTCGACCTGCAAGCCACCTACAGCAACGCCTTTGACCCCGAGCAGATTGCGGTAGACGCCACGTTCACGACGCCCTCGGGCAGGAGAGTTCAGGTGCCGGGCTTCTTCTACCGCGCCTACACTCGCAGGCTGGAGGGTCGTGACGAGAGACTGCTGCCCGCAGGCGACCCGGACTGGCGCATCCGTTTTGCTCCTACGGAGATCGGACGCTACCAGACGGTGATTACCGTGCGCGATAGCACGGGCAAAACGGTGCGCTCCCAGCCGATCGCCTTCAACTGCGCGGCGTCGCGTCAGCCCGGATTCATTCGTATCAGCAAAGACGACCGGCGCTACTTCGCCTTCGACAGCGGCGAGCCTTACCTTGCCATCGGCGCTAACGTGTGCTGGGGCGGTAGCCGCGGCACTTACGATTACGATGACTGGCTGCCCCGCTACGGGCAGGCAGGCGCAAACTTCTTCCGCGTCTGGCTGGGACCGGCGTGGGTGACCTTCGGGTTGGAGCGGTTGGGCGAACCGCGCGATCGTTACGGCATCGGCAAGATCGACCTTGCCAGCGCGTGGCGGCTGGACTATGTACTGGATCTGGCGCGCCAGCATGGACTGTATGTGATGCTCTGCTTCGACAGCTTCAACGAGCTGCGCAAACGCCAGTACGGTGGCTTTCCGTACTGGGAGGAGACGCCTCATAACGCCGTGCATGGCGGTCCGCTCAAGGAGCCGATCGAGTTCTGGACGAACCCTCAGATGTTGCGCGCCTACCGGAACAAAATCCGATACATGGTGGCGAGGTACGGCTGGAATACGCACGTGATGAGCTGGGAGTTCTGGAACGAGGTGGATATTGTCGGTCCCGATGCCTATAATCTGGAACTCATCACGCAATGGCACCGGGAGATGGCGGACTACCTGCGCCGCATCGACCCATGGCAACATCTTATCACTACCAGCTTTGCTGACTCTAACGGACGCGAGGCGATTGACCGTCTGCCACAGATCGAGTTCACGCAGACGCACAACTACGGCTCGCGCGACATCTCGGCGGCGCTGACCTTCTTCCACCGGAAGAAGGAACCCTACGGCAAACCACATCTGGTGGGCGAGTTCGGTGCGGGCGCAATGGGCGAGGACGCGCAGGTAGACCCCACCGGCATCGCCATGCACAGCGGTATCTGGAGCACCGTGATGGACGGATCGGCAGGAACAGGCATGTTATGGTGGTGGGACAACCACATTCATCCGCACAACCTGTACCGGCACCTCGCGGCGCTCAGCAAGTTCTTGCAGGGCGTGAACTTCCCAAAGGAGGGCTTCCGCCGTATTCAGAACGCCACTTTCACCCTGATCCAGCCCTCACGCGAACCCGTCTACGACGACCTGGTTCTGCAGGGACCCACCTCGTGGGAACCGCATCCCTCCAACAAGCCGACCACCGTGCAGGTGAGCGCGGAAGGCAGGGTCGCCGTTCAGGAACAGGTAGCCGGACTTCTGCACGGCTTGCGCAACCACCGCGACAAACACAACCCGCTCACCATCGTGACCGACCTGCCCCACCCCACGCGCCTGCGCATCTTCGTGACTGGGGTGTCGGGACACGGCGGCGCGCATCTCATCGTGGAGCGAAACGGTCAGCGCGTGCTGGACAAAGACATGCCCGACCCCGACGACACCGGCAACACCGAAACGCTGATGCAGTTCAATGGCGAGTACACCCTGGAAGTACCAGCTGGTAAGCAGACGCTGAAGGTGCAAAACATCGGTAACGACTGGGTGTTTGTGTCTTACATTCTGGAGCGGGCGGTGAAGCAGACCGCACCTCCTCTGCGACTGTTCGGCTTGCATGGCAGGAGCACGGCCCTGATGTATATCGAGCACTCTCAGCACACGTGGTATCAGGTGAACGTGGTGAAGCGCAAGCCGGAGCCTGTCCCGCCCACTACCCTGCACATCCCGGAATGGACGCCGGGACGTTACCGGGTGGAGTTCTGGGATACCTACGAGGGCAAGGTTACCCGAACGGAGGAGGTGAACGTCGACACGCGGGGGCTGAGGCTGGAGCTGCCAGAAGTTGGTTCCGATATTGCCATCAAGACACAACGGCGTTAAGAGCAATCACCTGAAGTAGGCTGTTCGCAGAGGCAGTCACAATGAGGGATCTGTCAGAACGCGCTCTTTGACATCAAAATACCGTATGGCTGCCTCATAAAGCTGGGAGATGTCCTCTGTGGTTCGGAACACCATGCGGTCACCCAGCTGATGATAAGGCTCCCTCTGAAACCTGCGCTGGAAAATCTCCCGTCGTTCCTCAGGAGCCACCACATACAAAGTGATATTGAAATCCCGCAGCTGATATGCGCGGTGCAGGGCTTTTGAGAAGTCGGAGGTAATCTCCACATCGAAGGTGAGCTTCGGCATCGGAACGGTGGCACGTTTGCGAAACCAGATAACATCGATGTTCTCGGCGACCTTTACATCACTGGGCGAAGCGAAGCAAGGCACCTCGCGAAAAGAGGCAATGTCTCCAAGCAAACGGTTATTGAAAGATTGTGTGCGGTCTGCCGTGTAGGTGAGATAACCATAAAGGCTGCCGAGTTCGAGAAGCATCCCTTCGATTACAGAGTGCAATCTATCTTCTCCCAGTTTCGGCATGATGTTTTTGAGCGGCTCTCCTTCTTGCACCCTGCTGAATATCGTGCGCTCCATCTCTGCTTCAGGTAGCGCATAGGTTGCCAGACCTATCCGACGGATTTTGTCTTCGCGCACCAGCCGGTGGAGATATCCGCGTAAAATGTGGTTGACATCAGTTCCTTCGGTTGCCTCGCGGAGTTTCGGTACATGTTCATATATCTCCGCGAGCGTTATGACCCCACCTCTCTCAGTCATTACCTTCAGAATCGCATCCGACCAGGTAAGCTTCCCCTTTCGGGCACTCATGTCTCCTGCCCCCTCGCATTGACCGCCACATCGGGGTTGTCGGTAATCACGCCGTCCGCTCCATACTGCCAGAACATGCGCCGCACGGCATCCTCGTCCCTGCCCATTGTCCACACCAGCAGCTTCAGTCCCAACTGATGACACCCGGAAGCCAGCTCCCCGCCCTCCACCGGATTGCCCTCACCGTCTTCAATCAGCCAGCGCTGGGCGGAAATACCCTGCGCGTAGGCGGCTATCTCATCCATCTGGTGGCTCGTCACAGGATGCACGGTCAGCTGGAACAGCGGCAGGTGCGTCCCCAGTTCACGACGCAGGCGCTGCAGGCTTTGGGCATCGAAGCTTTGCAGGATGACGCCACAATCGGCGGAGTTGCACCCATAGCGGTTCAGCACTTCCAGCACCGGCTCTTCCAAGGGCTTGCCCTGCTCGCGGTGAAAATGCGGTGCCTTTAACTCGATCAGCAGAGTGAACAGCCTGCCGGTCGTGCGGTGCAGGAGCTGGCGAAACCGTAACAGGTCTTCCAGAGAGGGCACCAGCAGGCAGGGAAGCGCCGGACGGTCCTCGCGGGCAACCCTGCCGAAGGCACACAGTTGTGTGATCTGCTCCGCGGTGAACTCAATGGCGTAGTAGTGTCCATCCGAGCGGGTGCGCCCGTCGAAGCGCTCGGCAACGTCTGTCGTGGTCTCCAGCCACAGGTCGTGCAGGCAGACAGGCACTCCGTCGGCACTCAGCACCACGTCGGTTTCAATACCATCCGCCCCCTGCCCGAGCGCCAGCGCGTACGCCGCCAGCGTGTGCTCTGGCACGTACGCACTGGCTCCACGATGGGCAATGACCAGCTTGTCCGGCTGGTGGTTCATGCTAGTCCCTGAGCGGGCGTATCCAGATGTTGCGGTACTGCACCGGGTTGCCGTGGTCCTGAAGGAGAATGGGACCGGTAGCGCGCATCTGGTTCCCGATACCGCCAACAGTGATGTTGGGTATCTCCACGCTGTTGTGCACGATCTCGCCGTTCCAGCGCAGGGTCACACGTGGCTTAGCAAGCACGTTACCGCTGGAATCGAACTTCGGGGCGATAAAGGTGATGTCGTATGTTTGCCACTGCCCAGGCGGTTTCGCCATGTTCTTGTCGGGGTCCTTGATGCCGTAAATGGAGGCACAGCCCCCCTTGCTGTAGGTCTGGTTCTGATAAGCATCGAGCACCTGAATCTCGTACAGACCGTGCAGGTACACGCCGCTGTTGCCCTTGCCCTGTCCGCTGGCGCCGGGCATTTCGGGTATCCTGAACTCGATGTGCAGCTGGAAGCTGCCAAACTCGTCGCGGGTCATGATGTCGCCGGTGCCCGCTTTCACCTGCATCGCCCCATTGGGAGTAATCTCCCACCGCGCGGGCGTCCTGCCATCACGCGACACCCACTTCGACAGGTCTTTGCCGTCGAACAACACTGTAGCTCCTCGTGGCGGCCTCGCCTGCCTTTGCTGTGCCACCACCCCAGCCATCAGCACGAGAGCCAGGCACAACGCGATAACTACCCTGCTTTGCATCTGCTTCCCTCCTTGGTAGTTTCATCAACTATCCATTCGCGACGGGTGCCGGGCTCTCCTGTTGCCGAAGCTCCACTCAGGGCGCGGGCTTCCAGCCGTCGCCGCCCATGTCGATATAGACGGGATTCGTGAAGGATGCCGGACGGTTATCCGGATACAGCGCGGTAAAACCTTCGCCGTCTACCCGAGCCACCACCCAGCTGTCCCGCTCCACTTTCAGCGTCAGACGCCGGCTCCAGTGGAGCGCTTTGCCTTCGGGATGCTCGATAGGCAGTTCCTGAGCGACCGCGCCGTTCACATAGAGCGTCAAACGGTTCACCCGCACCCACGATGCCGATTGCACGCTGACCTCCAGCTGTACCAGCCCGTCGCGAGTGGAGACCGTTGCGCCTACCGGCTGTCCCTGCACCCGCATGTTCACCACCGGTCCGCCGCACACCAGAACGTTGCCACTGCGGATGGCTCTCACCACCTGCTGAGGGTTCACCCGCTGAACCTGCCCGTGCCCGAAGAACAGATAGGTTCGCGGGAAGCCGGGTTCCAGACGGTATGCATTGTGGCTATCGGTGTTGCCGATGGCGATGTACCGGTTGCCACGGTTCAGGAAATAGAACCAGTCGGGCAGGGTCTGGTCGAGCTGATTCACGTCGGTTCCGTTGAACACCTCGATCGCGTCGAAGTTCGGCGAGAATCGTTCCGGTCGCTCGATAACCCCTTCCTGCGGGTTCAGTCCGACCCAGCTGAAATAGGCTGCGCCTCCCCCGCGCGGATGGTTGACCTGCACAATGGTATCGCCGTCGTTATTCCGGCGGGCAGCCGCGAAAATCTGCTCCGCCTCCAGGTCGTACCACTCGATCGCGCCGTTGTTGGGCAGGGAGATATCAAAACGCTGAGGATAGGCGTTGAAGTGCCCCAGCCCAAAGTTGGGCGAAATCTCACACCCCACTACCGAGGTAATCCACCTCTGCGCACCCAGCGCATTGATGACAGGACTATAATCGGTGAGCACGTCGTGGTCGGTGGCGGTGAGAATCTGCACACCAGTCGCGACGTAAGCGGTCACCTTGTCTGCCAGCGGATCGGCAGAGTCGGGCGATGGCAAGGCGTGCACGTGGAAGTCCCCAGAGAGGTAGCCGGGCACGCGCACCACTCGACGCAGAGTGGCGTTGAATGCTACCTCCTGCGCCGCAGACAGCTCCACCTCTCTCTGATCAACCTCGTATTCAAAGCCCCGGGTGGCGGTGATGCGGTATCTTCCCGGCTCCACCCGCAGCACTTCCTGCCCTTTCAGGCTGTAGTGCACCCGGTCAAAACGCCCAAAATCGCCTTCCTCCCCAAACCGGGCACGTTCCTGTTTGGGCATCGCGCTGGACAGCCGTTCGAAAACTAGTGCGCCGGGTATCACAGCGCGACGCTCATCGGTGAGACGGAAACGCAGAAGCGCCGGTCCCTCCAGCCGAATCAACGCATCGTTGTGTACCGCCGCGCTGGCTGGCGAGTAGCCGTCGGCGAACACAACGGCGCGGTAGGTGCCCTCTTCCGGCACGCGCGCACGCCACTGCCCACGTTCATCCGTCTGCACGACCGATACAAACTCGCCGCCCCCTGACGCCTCCCGCAGAAGGTACACCCGCGCCGACTCTACTCCCCTGCCAGCGGAGTCGGTGACGCGACCCGAAAGTGTGCGAACCGCCATTGTCTCGTCGCGCAGGCGCCGCACCTCGCGCCACAGGGTCTCCATCTCACCCTCTCCCACGCTGAACGCCAGCGCCAGCTCCGCACTGCCTTTCGCTGTCAGGCGTAACGCACGGTTCGCAGCATACAGGTAGATATGTGACGTGTGCAGCATCTGGGGGAACGGCTCGCGCCGGTTGAAGAAGGCGTAACTGACGCGCGCCCCGACTGCTGCCACCAGTGGCATGTTCGCCTGCAGACTGCTCACCAGTCCCATCAGCGACTGCGCCCTGCCCGCCTGCAACGCATAGGCACTGGTGCCCCATGGCGGTACCAGTGTCACCAGCCCGTCGCCCAGTATCTGCCCCCAGAAGAGCAACAGATTACGCTGGCGGTCCGCGTCGTTTTGCACCGTCAGGTTGACCAGCAGAGTACGGCTGTCGGGCGGGAGGATGTAATCGATCGTGATGCGCAGCTGTTGCGGCGAGGATGGAAAGCGCAGGGTGGTGTCCACGATGGGGAAGCGGTCGTCCACGGCCACCACGCGCAGATGCGCATTTTTACCGGCGCCTCCGTGCGAGACGATCTCCGCACGTTCCCCGCGAAGCACCCGCATATTGAAAAGCACGTTGTCCACGACGGTGGCGAGGAAAGTCTCGCCGAGCAGGTCTTCGTCATGCCCCGGCTCGTTGAGCACGGCGTCCACCACCCGCCCACCGTAGCGTGAATAACCGCCCACCATGCGGGGCGCAGCCACCACGAAGGTCGCCAGATGGTTGCGCAGCACATAGTCGCCGGGTTTACCTTCTGCCTTCGCGCCTCCCGGCAGGTCGTCCGCTGTTGCCACCACGCACTGCGCCTCTCCGCGTGGCGGCACTGGCATACGGGGGTTGCGCAGTTTGCCCACCTCGTGTGCGTGGGCACTCGTCACCGCGATAGTCAAAACACACAGCCACAGCGTTCTCAGTGCTCCGGTCACCCTGTTCCTCCTCCGTCTGCGAATTGGGGGCAACGCCCGTTGCCCCCAGCGAGTGATATGCCACGCGAATGTTAACGTCAGATGAAGAAGCCCTAGCGCCCCTCGCGCTCTCTCCGGTCGCGTTCCAGAAGCTTCTGCACCTCCTGCTGGAACCGCTCCGGGTCCTTCGTGGCGATGGTCAGGTCAAGGTCACTCTGCTTGCGACCCTGCCCCGGCGGGACGCTTTGCGGCAGGTTTCTCCACATGAAGACTCCCACGATGGCAATGAACACCACGATGATGATCACCGCCACCAGCGGATTGATTCGTTTGTTCATGATACGCCTCCTACTGCCGGAGCGGTTCCATGACGAATCGGACGAGGTCCAGGAACCTCCCTTTCCGATACGTCGCGTGCCCGTCCACCATCACCGCATAGGTGGCGCCGACTGCCTCTTTGCCGTTGCCGCCGAAAACCGCCGGCACGATGTCCGCATCGGTGTAGCCTTCATGTGAGCCGTAGGAGTTGCAGAAAGCGATGACCGACTTCGACGGCGACCCGACCACCGACAGCGGCTGACCGGCGATGTAGTAGTCCTGCGGGTTGCCCGTGTTGTAGGGCGGACCCAGAATCGGTCCACCGACCCGCACGAACAGCTCCAGCGGGGTCATGCGAGGGGAAGGCACCAAGCCCACGCCGCCGTACGCGTAGCCGTAAGAGCCGAACTGGTTCAGCGGCAGTCCGTCGGAACCGAGACGCACGGGGTCCGAGCCCAGCGTGGGACACGAGAACAGCCCGTGGTTCTTGATGTAGGGGTAGAACGCATACTCCATAAACAGCCCGCGCTTGTTGTCCAGGTCTACCGACCAACGGGGTGGACCGCTGGGCATCCTGCGGCTGTAGCCGGTGTTGTTGTCGTTGTTGCGTCCGTCCTGCATCAGCCAGGGAAAGGTCTCGTCGTAGTCCTGCACGTACATCAGTGCCGCCATGCCAATCTGCTTCAGGTTGGACAGGCAGGTCGTCTTGCGTGCCTGCTCGCGGGCGCGAGCAAACACTGGGAACAGAATAGCCGCCAGTATCGCAATAATTGCGATAACCACCAGCAACTCAATCAGAGTGAATGCACGCTTCATCGCCTCATCGCCTCCCTTACCTTTTCGCTTATGCGATTAATTGTTGCCAATACACATTGTATGACAGCCGCACAAATGTGTCAAGCCTGCCTCAAGGCAGGCGAAGCAATCCCACTCGGGTTACTGAAGCTGAAGGAGATTGCTTCGTCGCTACGCTCCTGGCAATGACACAACACCGCCGTGTCATTGCGAGCCTGCCGCCAGGCAGGCGAAGCAATCCCCTGCGGCTTGCGGTATTTGAAGGAGATTGCTTCGTCACTTCGTTCCTCGCAATGACACGAAACGGCTCGGCAGAAGCCTCCCCACCAGAGGCTGGTGTCATTGCGAGCCTGCC
>CAKZNX010000269.1 GCA_937132045.1 uncultured bacterium | reverse complement strand
GCTCCTTTCAGGAAATCCCTGCGGGAGAGCATCCAGCAATCCCTCCACCTCAGCCCGTAACGTAAAACCACGGGGAGCCTTCCGGCTCCCCTTCTCTGAGGTTCTACGGTTTCACATCCACCCACTGCTTGCTGCGGTGGCTCTCCAGCACCGCATCCACGATGCACATCTCCACATGCCCGTCTTCGAAGGTGCTGAAATCCCAGTCACCGCTGCCTGTTGCCACCGCCTCGTACACGCGCCACAGGAAGTTCTTCAGACCGTCGGGGTAGCCCTCGGGGTGACCGCCGGGATAGTGAGCGAACGGGCGTGCCTCTGCGGTCAATAGCGACGGGTCACGCATCACGATCTCGTTGGGCTTCTCGCGGTAGCCTACCCACAGCTCGTCCGGTCGCTCCTGGTCCCACACCAGCGAGCACTTGCTGCCCGACAGCTCGTAGAACATGCGGTTCTTGCGCCCGGCGAAACACTGCGAAACCGTGAACGAGCCCACTGCGCCGTTGCTGAACTCGAACGCCACTGTCGCGTAGTCCTCGGTGTTGATGGGCACAGGCTCGTAGTCCTCCGGCTGAAGCACCTTGCCCGCATACGTCTCGAGCTCCTTCTTGGGCTTCATGCGCGTCTTGTGAATGGTGTGAAGATGGGAATACACCCGCGTGATCTTCATCCCACTCACGTACTGCACGCAGTCGCACCAGTGCGAACCCACGTCCGCGACCGCTCGAGACTCGCCGCTCAGCTCTGGCACCAGGCGCCAGTTCCAGTCGGTGGGCAGGTACAGCCAGTCCTGCGTGTACGAACCGTTGGCGTGGTAGATTTCACCAACGTCGCCCCGCTGAACCATCGAACGGGCGTGCCGCACCAGCGGATAGTAGCGGTAGATGAAGTTGATGGCGTGCACTACGCCCGCCTTCTTTGCCATCTCCACCAGCTGGCGCGATTCGTTCGAGTTCATAGCCAGCGGTTTCTCCGAGATGACGTGCTTGCCGGCTTCGATAATCCTGCGGTTCACCTCGAAGTGAAGGTTATTCGGGGTGCAGTTATGAACGACCTCGATCTCCTTGTCGCTCAACAGGTCGTCCACGCTCCAGTAAACCCGATCGATATTCAGCTGCGCCGCCTTCGCTTTGGCAGTCTGTTCATCCTTCTCGCACAGCGCCACCACATCCACAAATCCCAATCGGCGCGCGGCTTCCACATGAGCCGGACCAATGAAGCCGGTGCCGATAATCGCGGCTTTCACCTTTCGCATTCTGATCACCCCTCCATGAGCATTGTGGGATTCGGTGCTCTCATTCGCTGTGCACAGTTAAGGTTCCTGCGTCGCGTCTGCCAGCGTGAAGGAAAGCACAGTCGTTCCGTACAACATGTGTGATACTATGCAGGTTCGATACCAGACCTTTACGGTACACAAGCGCTTTCCGCTGACCATCAGCAGGGGCACCACGGCAGAAACCACCAACGTCTGGGTGCGGGTAGAGCAGGATGGCATTGAAGGCTGGGGCGAGGCGTCTCCATTCTCCATCGGCACGTATCGGGAGACCACCGAAAGCCTGCTCGACTCTGCGCGTCAGCTCGTGGG
>CAKZNX010000268.1 GCA_937132045.1 uncultured bacterium | reverse complement strand
CGTCCACCATCGCCAGGTAGTTCTCCACCGGCACGTAGCTGGGTATCGAGTTGCCTGAACCGACCGCGAACCTGCCTCGCGCCCCGCATGTCTCCACCAGATACCGCGTACGCTGGCGCACATCATCGGGGGTGCCTGCCGAAAGGATATTCAGGTCTACCCCGCCCAGTATGCCGATCCGATCGCCATAGCGGCGATGGAACTCGTCGGCAGGCACGATGGCGTCCTCAAACGAGTGCTTCGCGTCGATCCCTACCTCCTCGATGAGGTCTTCCATGATTGTTTCCAGGTTGCCACACGAGTGCAGGAAATAGGGCAATCCACGCTCGTGCGCCATCTGTGCCCAGCGTTTGTGCCAGGGCAGGCAGTATCGGCGCAGGGCATCGGGTGCGATCAGGGTGCCGGAGCGAAAGCCCATATCGTCGCCGGGGAACACCACCACGAGGCGGTCGAGTTGCAGGAGGTGCTGATAGAACTGCGTGATGAGCGTGCCGATGCGCTCGCTGACCGCCTGCACCAGATCGGGCGCGTCGTACAGCGCCATGCATAGCCCCTCCAGGGACATGATCCACGACAGATGCTCGAAGATGCCTGCCGCGTGCGAGGAGATAAAGCCCATGCCGTCGGGCAGATGGTCGTTGATGTATTCCAGCACGAAGAAATCCACATCCTCGATGCGGGGCCACGGGTACCGCTCGAAGTCCTCCCAGCTCGAGATAGCGCCGTGATGTTCGTCTGCCCATGACCGCTGCTTGCTGGAGGCGGTGTCGGCGGTAACCAGATGCCTCTCCTGAAACGGTAAGCCGATCTCCAGCCGTACGAAGTCGTAGCCCATGCGGTACCAGAAGTCGATCACCATATCCAGAAACGCCTTCAGCGATTCGTGATCGCCTGCGGGCGTCACCCACTCCCTGCCCATCAGCTCGGTGACGATGGGACGCATCACCACGTCGTCCACAATGTACTCCACCAGAGGCGTGCGCCTCTGGGGAACGCGCCCCATCAGGATGTCCACAAACTCCTGCGCGTCGGGCATGGGATTCTTCACCGGCACATGCCGCCACATGGTGCAGCCTCCATCATCTGCCCACAGTGCAATGGCAGGGTGTGCGTGCCTTCCACATCAGCAACTGGTAGCAAGCGTGCTACCGCACGGTGACGTAAGAGCGGATCTGCTCCAGGCGCTTTTCACCAATACCGCGTACGTCCAGCAGGTTATCTACCGAGTGGAAACCGCCGACCTGTCTGCGGTAGTCCACAATGGCGCGTGCCGTCACCGGACCGATACCGGGAAGGCTCTCCAGCTCTTCGGCAGTGGCGGTGTTGATGTTGACCTTGCCGGAAGGTCGCTTCCCGTTCTCTGGTGCGGAAGCGGGCTCTACCATTCCTGTCCGTCTGCTCACTTTCATCGATTCGTCCCGACGCGGTACATATACCTGCACGCCGTCCTCCAGCGGTTGCGCCAGGTTCACTGCGTCGGGGTCTGCCTGCGGGCTGAAACCGCCTGCCGCCTTCACCGCATCGTCCACCCGACTGCCGCCCGGTAGTCGCACCACGCCCGGGTTCTTCACCGCGCCAGCCACATGCACGACGATTTCGGTTTTCCCTGCGCTGTCAGTGCTTGACGGCGGTGGCGCACCTTCCTGTTGTTCCACCGGCTCGCTGGTGACGTCAGAGGTTTCCGCAGGTGCGGGCGTCAGGGAGGTGGAAACTCCCTGCCACAGCATCATCACACACGTCAACGCGACCAGCGCCCCGACAGCCCACCATCCTCTAGAAGTGCGTTCCATTGGGTGCCAGAGTGTCCTCCTCCGCATCCTCGATTCGCTTTTCGGGGTGTTCGTCCTGCTCAGCCAGACAATCAACATGCCAGGACATGCATTTTAGGTGGTAAGAAACAATCACTGCAAATAGTGTAAATAAGAACCGTGGTATCTCTCGCGCAATACGCTATTTCACGGATGAATCGGACATTTCTTGCATGTTATATCCTCGGGAGAGGAGCTAATACTGCCATGTAACGAACGGAACACATCTCGAAGTGCATTGACGTGATACGCCTTCTCAGCCTCCTTCTGGTTCTGATGCTCGTGACGCTCGTAGCGCTGGGTTACGACGTGAACAAGGACCTGCGCAATCTGAGTCCGCCTGCACACGACCTGATGGTCATCCTCTCCGGCAGCGAAACCGTCCCCAACCACTACGACGGCTATCCGTCCTGACGGTTCCAGTCCTTCGCCACCAATCCAGTGGGCGTCAACACGGCGCTGCGGTAGAACCATTTCAAGGACAACGACAACAATATCGTAGGCTGGAGTACAACCGAGCACATCACTGCCGTCAAGGACAGGTACTGGACGGAGGCCACCGGCAGGCGAATTCCCGGTAGCGTGGTGCTCAACATCACCAGCGGATGGCGATACAAATGGGCAACGGAGTCCATGATGCTCTCACGGCGCAACAAGCTGGTGCCAGACGACGGACAGCCACTCCCAGTACAGATAAGTTACGTGCCCATCGCATGGCTACCCAGTCTGCCGCCGCTGGGATAGCTGAACGCGGAAAACCGGATGCTGGAGCGGATGCTGAATCCCCTGCCGGGTGGGGAGAGGTTCATCGTTCCGCCAACGGAGAGGTACGAGCTCCCTGTGCCGATGCCACAGCCGAACACGGCAGTGGTCGTGCGCTACGTGGTGGAAGCCGTTCCGGCTGGAATGGCTCCCCAGTCCAGCGCCGTTGCGGTGGACTACGTGCAGTTCGTGGCAAGACCGGCACCCGCAATGGGCATCATCGTGTTGCAGGACTTCCAAGGCAGTTCTGCGCAGGTGCCTGTGCGTGTACAGATACGCTGCGAGTCCGGCATCCGCGAAGAGGTCATTCACACCAGCGAGTTCGGCATCTTTGAGATCGAAGGGATCGAGCTAGGTCTGTACGGGTTCTCGCTTAAAGCCAGCTACTGGCTACGCCGCACATTACCGGCTGTCCAGGTACCTGAGGACTTGCCTGTATTCCTGGATGTCGCTCTGAAAAACGGCGACATCGACGACGAGGTAACTCTGTTTGACTTTGGTACGCTGGTAGCTGCTTTCGGCAGTACACCGGGGGACCCCAGCTGGA
>CAKZNX010000267.1 GCA_937132045.1 uncultured bacterium | reverse complement strand
CAGTGTCGCCCTGACCGACAACCACACCGCGCACGCCGAGTGGGTATGCGATGGAGCCATCTGGATGCCTCTCCACCACTACTTTAAGCGATTGCGCCACCGCGTTGTCTCCGTGCATCGAGCTGCGCCCGACTCAATCTGACATGAAGCCCGTAAGCGCAGCAATACGGTTGCGCGAAGTCAGAAACTACAGTTTAGGCGTGAATGAGGTACCGCACCCGCAGGAGCGTTCTGCATTGGGGTTGAGGAAAACGAAACCTGCCAGCAGGTTCTGGAAGGAGTAGTCGACGACCGTACCTTCGAGAAAACGCCGGCTCTTGCGGTCGATGACAACCGGCAGACCGTCCACCTCATACAGGTCGTCCTTTTCTGTCAAGTGCGAGTCCACGTCCAGCACGTAGGACAGCCCCGAACATCCTCCGCCACGCACACCCACGCGGATGCGCAGGTCGGGGGCGCTACCGTGCTTGGCGAGAACGGCACGCAGTCGCTTCACCGCGGATTCGGTGAACTGCACAGGGCATATCTGTTGAGTGGTGTCCGCCATACTGATTGCCTCCTATTCCCAGATTCCCAGCTCCAGTTTCGCCTCTTCGCTGCAATGCACGCGCGGGTCCCAGCGCGGCTGCCACACGAGCTGCACGTAGGTCTGAGTGACGAAGGGCAGTTCGGACAGACGCTCACGAATCATCTCCTCCAGCATAGGACCGATGGGACAGCCCGGGCTGGTAAGCGTCATGGTGATGAGCGCATTGCCTTCGTCATCCATGTCGATACCGTAAATGAGCCCCAGGTTGACGATGTCGATACCCAATTCCGGGTCGTACACGGTCATCAGCTTCTCGCGAATCTGCGTTTCCTGTTCGGCAGTGAGAGCCATTATGTCGCCTCCAGCAACTCTTCCAGCGTTGTCCAAGCCAGCAGTGCGCACTTGATGCGAACCGGATACTGCCTCACGCCTTCCAGCGCGTTCAGGTCGTCATCCTCGTCAAACGGTTCGTGTGGCGCTCCGGTCAGCATCGCTTTGACGCGCTCCTGCAGACGCTTCGCCTCTGCGAGAGTCAAACCGCGCAGAGCCTCCGTTAACATCGACGCCGACGCCTGACTGATGGAACAACCGCGCCCGTCGAAGCGCACATCCACGATGCGGTCGCCATCTGTTTTGAGGTATAGCGTAATCTCGTCACCGCAGAGCGGGTTCATCCCTTCCGCGGACATGCTGGCATCGGGCAGAGCACCCTTGAAACGCGGATGATGATAGTGTTCCAGAATGATCTCGCGATAGAGTTCATCGTCCACCATGCTTTCCAAAGACCTTTCTGACGTCGTCCAAGGCTTTCCAGAAGGTGCGGACCTCCTCTATCGTATTATACAGGTAAAAGCTCGCGCGGGCTGTCGCCGTCACGTCCAGTTTGCGCATGATAATCTGGCAGCAGTGATGTCCAGCACGAATGGCAATGCCCCGCTGGTCGAGAATCTGCGCCGCATCGTGCGGGTGAACGTGCTTGAAGTTGAAAGACACCAGCCCGCACCGTCGGCTGGCATTGCGTGGACCGTATATCTCGATATCCTCTTCACCATCCAGCAGGCGCAGCGCCTCTTCCGTCAGCTGGCGCTCGTGTTGCTGTATCGCCTCCATGCCTACCGCCTGCAGATAGTCCACCGCCGCACCAAGCGCCACGGCGTCGGCGATATTGGGTGTGCCCGCTTCGAGCTTGGTGGGCACATCCGCCCAGGTGCTGGATGCATGGGTAACCTTGCGAATCATGCTACCCCCGCCCATGAACGGCGGCATCTGCTCCAGCAGTTCGCGCCGCGCATACAGAGCGCCGATACCCGTTGGAGCCAGCATCTTGTGACCGGAAAAGGCGTAGAAGTCACAACCGATTCGCCGTACGTCCACCGGCTTGTGAGGCACCGCCTGAGCACCATCCACAAGCACCCTGGCGCCAGCCTCATGCGCCTTGCGGGTGATTTCCTCCACCGGGTTGACGGTGCCGAGCACATTGGACACGTGCGTGATGGCTACCAGTTTCGGTTCGAGTCGCAGCGTCTGCTCCAGTGCGTCGGAGTCCAGCTCCCCATCGGACGTGAAGGGGACATAGTGCAGTTTCGCGCCGGTCAGCCGGGCGACGAGCTGCCACGGAACGATGTTGGAGTGGTGCTCCATCTCGCTGAGCACGACCACGTCGCCCTCACGCAGATTCGCCAGCCCCCAGGCATACGCCACCAGATTGATGGCTTCCGTAGTATTGCGAGTGAAAACGAGGCTTTCCGGTTCCGCTCCGATGAACCGGGCAACCTTCGCGCGCGCGGTCTCGTAGGCTTCGGTGGCTTCCTCGGCGAGGGTATGCAGTCCCCGATGCACGTTGGCGTTGCTGAACTCGTAGTAGTGTACGAGCGCGTCGATGACCTGCCGCGGCTTCTGCGAGGTGGCGGCATTATCCAGATATATCAGCGGATAAGAGCCTATCCTGCGCTGAAGGATGGGGAAATCCGCTCGGATTGCCTGCACGTCGTACGTTGTGTTGATGTCCACAGTCATGATGCCCCCTCCCTGAACGCTACTCGGGTACCTCCACAAAGATGGAGTTTCCTTCCACCACCACGGGGTAGGTATGAACCGGCCTGGTTGCCGGTAGGGTAAGCGCTTCGCCGGTGCGGATGTCAAACAGCGCCCCGTGCCTCGGGCACTCGATTTCGTAACCCTGAAGGCGTCCATCGCTGAGGAACGCCTGTGCGTGCGAGCAGGTATCGTCCAGCGCGTAGATCTCCTCGGGCGAGGGGCGGCAGAGCACCAGCCGCCGTCCCTGTGCATTCACTGCCAGTGCTCTGCCCACCTGCAGATTGGTCAGGTCTGCCGCATGAACCCGCATCGCCACATTACAGCCTCCTGCTGGCTATCTTCTGATCCACCTTTTCGCTGACCATGTCGCGAAGGCTCTTCGCGCTGATTCGATCCAGCACAGGCTGGAGGAACCCTTCCACAATCAGGCGCTTGGCATCGCGAGGAGCCAACCCGCGGCTCATCAGGTAGAATATCTGCTCAGGGTCTACTGGAGCGACGGTCGCGCCGTGCGTGCAGCGCACATCGTTCGCCTCGATCTCCAGATTAGGCAGGGTTTCGGCATGGGCGTGTCTGCTCAGCACCAGGTTCTCGTTGCGCTGGTAGGCGTTCGCTCTCTGCGCGCCCAGGTCGATACGGATCAACCCGCTGTATGCCGAATAGCTGCGCTCGTCCAGAGCCACCTTAAACAGCAGGTCGCTCGTGGTGTTGCCCACCATGTGCATCTGCACCGTGTGGTGGTCGAAGTGCTGGTCACCGTCGCCGAACACCACACCCAGCATATCGCTGACTGCTCCCGGCGAACACAGCACCGACTCGATGGTCGCCTTGCTCACCGACGCGCCCAGCGCCACGGTGATCGTCGTCAGGTGCGAATCGCGCCCCAGCACCGCCCGCTGATGGTGGAAGTATTCCATGCCTCGTCCCCATTGCTGGAACAGCACGTAGGTCAGCTCAGCCCCCTCTCCGAGGATGAGGTCTGCCACTCCACTGCCGAAAACTGGCGTGGACAGGTCGGGCGACAGCATCCCGTCCAGCAGGGTCACGCGGCTACCTTCCTCCAGAATGACGAGCGTGTGTGGGAAGACCGCCCGGGCGCCGTCCACGGTGAAGAAGGTCCGCAGGGGCAGGGTGACCTTAACGCCGCGCGGCACAATGAGCACAGCACCGCCCGTCGCGTACGCGCGAGCCATTGCGGTGAGCTTCTCGTCCGCCGGGTCGTAGTCGGCTCCCTCCAATGCCCTGCGAATGGCATCAGGGTGGCGCTGTATCGCCTCTGCCCAGTCCGCGAACAGCACACCGCTTCTTCTTACGCTGTCCGCGATGTGGTTATACACCGGCGCACCGTCGCTGAACGCCAGCGTCCCACCGATGCGCCGGGATCGCCCACGGATGACGTCTTCCAGCCACGCCGGCAGGGCAGGGGAACTGCCAGGCACCGAGGGCGCCAGAGAGTCCAGATTCAGGTGGCTGATGTCGGTGCGCCGCCAGTGCTCGTGCTTGGGCGACGGTATGGGTGTCTCCATGAAGCGGCGCCATGCCTCTCGCCGAAAAGTGCACGCCCACTCCGGCTCGTTGAGGTGCCGGCTGATGCCGTCTATCAAATCCAGCCCCGCGGGGCTGGTCATCAGCGTGTTTCCCATTATCCTACCGAACCCTCCATCTCCAGAGCGATCAGGCGGTTAAGCTCCACCGCATACTCCAGCGGCAGCTCCTTCGCGAACGGCTCGAAGAAGCCGTTGATAATCATCGTCGTGGCTTCCTGCTCGCTCAGTCCGCGGCTCATCAGGTAGAAGAGCTGCTCCTCGCCCACCTTGCTGACGGTTGCTTCGTGCTCGATTCGAACGTCGTCTTCCTTCACGTTCATGGTAGGGTAGGTGTCCGAGCGCGAGATGTCGTCGAGCAGCAGGGCATCACAGCGCACATTGCACTTCACCCCCACGGCGCCCTCGTCCACCTGCACCAGTCCGCGATAGGTGGTGCGCCCGCCGCCCTTGCTGATGGACTTGGAGACGACCGTGCTGGTGGTGTACGGCGCAGCGTGCACCATCTTGGCGCCCGCGTCCTGATGTTGACCCGGTCCGGCAAACGCGATGGACAGGATGTCGCCGCGCGCACCTTTGCCCATCATGTACACGCTGGGGTACTTCATGGTGAGCTTGGAGCCTAGGTTGCCGTCCACCCACTCGATGGTGGCGTCTTCATAAGCCACCCCTCGCTTGGTGACCAGGTTGTACACGTTCTTCGACCAGTTCTGCACGGTGGTATAGCGGATGTGCGCGCCTTTCAGCGCCACAAGCTCCACCACCGCGGAGTGCAGGGAGTCGGTGGAGTAGATGGGCGCGGTGCAACCCTCGATGTAGTGCACGCGGCTGCCCTCATCCGCAATGATGAGCGTGCGCTCGAACTGTCCCATGTTTTCGGCGTTGATGCGGAAGTATGCCTGGAGGGGTATCTCTACGTGAACCCCCGGCGGGACGTAGATGAACGAACCGCCCGACCACACCGCCGAGTTGAGCGCAGCAAACTTGTTATCCGCGGGCGGGATCACCTTGCCGAACCACCGTCGAACGATGTCAGGGTACTCCCGAAGCCCCGAATCCATGTCCATGAAGATGACGCCCTGACGCTCGAGGTCTTCCCGGATGCTGTGATACACCACTTCGGACTCGTATTGCGCCGACACGCCCGCCAGGAACTTGCGCTCCGCCTCGGGGATGCCCAGCTTCTCGAATGTGTTCTTAATCTGCGCGGGCACCTCGTCCCAGGTCCTGCCCTGTTTCTCAGCGGGCTTGATGTAGTAGTAGATGTCGTCGAAGTTGATCTCGTTGAGCAACTGCGTGTTGCCCCAGGTGGGCATCGGCTTGCTCAGGAATATCTCCAGAGCGCGCAGACGGAACTCTCGCATCCAGTCTGGCTCGTTCTTGAAGTGCGAGACCATCTCCACGACACGGCGGGTGAGACCTTTTTCCGCCTTGTAGACGTACTCTATCTCATCACGAAAGCCGTACTGGTATTCGGTACCGACATCCAGCAAAGACTGCGGTGCAGACATTTATCCCACCTCCTGCAGGGTCTTCTCCTCTGCGCCGACCTCCTGAAGTATCCAGTCGTAACCACGCTGCTCGAGCTCGTGCGCCAGTGACTCATCGCCGGAACGAACCACGCGCCCGCCCACCATCACGTGAACGAAGTGCGGGCGGATGTAGCGCAGGATGCGCTGGTAGTGAGTGATGACCAGCACGCCCGTGTCTTCGCTGGCGATTCGGTTCACGTTCTCCGAGACGATGCGCACGCCGTCGATATCCAGTCCCGAGTCGGTCTCGTCCAGAATCGCCAGCTTTGGCTTGATCATGCCCATCTGCACGATCTCGAGGCGCTTCTTTTCACCACCCGAGAACCCTTCGTTGACGTATCGGCTGGCGAAACCGTCGGGCATGTGCAGCGCCTTGAACTCTGCCTTCAGCGCGTTGCGGAACTCGCGTGCGCTCATCTCCTCGCCATGCAGTGACTTCAGAGCACTGCGCAGGAAGTTCGCGACGCTGACGCCGGGGATGGCAACGGGATACTGAAACGCGAGGAAGATGCCAGCTCGCGCTCGCTCGTCCACCTCCATCTCCAGCACGTTTTGTCCCTCGAACAGCACCTCGCCTCGGGTTACCTCATAGCGCGGATGCCCCATCAGCGTGGCGGCAAGGGTGCTTTTGCCGGAGCCGTTGCGCCCCATCAGCGCGTGGATTTCGCCCCGGTGAATGGTAAGGTTGACGCCTTTCAAAATCGGCTTGCCATCGACGGCGACGTGCAGGTCGCGAATCTCGAGAAGCGGTTGGCTCATATGTGTTTATCTCCCCTCCATCGTTGTCTGTACCGTTTGAGCAGGCTCGCGTTCGGCGAGAGGAATGGTCTGCTCGCTGCGCGCGAACAAGGACGGCACCAGCGGTCGGGCCTCACCGTCAGACAGATGCTTCAGGGTGATACGGCTGAACACCACCGACAGATAGTCGGCAACAAAGCTCCACACGGAGTGCAGCTCGCATCCGCCGTGATGCACGCACACTTCCCGGTCGCCCGAGAACTGGTTGCACAGTGTGTCCGCTGTCAGCACTCCCCCCAGCGCTTCCAGTACCTGTCGGAGGGTAATCTGTTCGGCAGGGTGGGCAAGTCGGTAGCCGCCCTGCGCACCCCGCACACTCTCGGTCAGCCCGGCGCGATTCAGCAGGTAGAGCAGCTTCTCGACGTAGGCAGACGATAGCCCCTCGTACTCGGCAATCTGCCGCACATTGACCGTATCACCGAAGGGCACGCGGGCGAGGTGCATGATACAGCGCAGACCGTATTCCTCTTGTGCCGTGATCTTCATCCCAATCGACCTCCATGAAGATGATACGCTAATCCTTACAAAAAAGTCAAGTATCGCCGCATGCTTTTCCAGAAAAGTTTATTGCGCCTCGCCGTGCGCCGTGAGGCAGGATTCCGCCGTTGCTACTACCTAACCATCCTGTGGCACAGGTACACGGAGGCCCAGGCGATGTCAACAACCCGAATACTCGTTGTGCTGAATGGAAACATGCCGGGTGAGGGTCTGGTTCGCTCGGTGGCTCACGGTGCGCAGGTGCTGGTCGGCGCGGATGCCGGAGCGGTACTCCTGCGCCAGGCGGGCTTGCGAGTCGACTTCGTGGTGGGTGACTTCGACTCGGTGCCGGAAGACCTGCTGAACTCCCTTCCGGCGGAGAGCGTGGTGCACGACCCAGGACAGGACGACACCGACCTCGAGAAGGCTCTGCGCTTCGCCGTATCGCGCTGGCACCACCCCGATATCGTAGTACTGGGAACCACCGGCGACCGCCTCGACCACGTGCTGGGCAACATCTGCGGTGCGGTGCGCTATGCCGACCGTGCGAGCATCCGCTTCGTCGAAGACCATTCGGTGACCTACTTCGCCTACTGCAAGCTCAGCTTCGCGGCTCCTATCGGCGCGACGGTCTCGCTGTTGCCGCTGGGCGAGGTGCATGGTGTTCGGACGGAGGGGCTTCGCTGGGCACTGAACATGGAGACCCTGAGCATCGGCACGCGCGGCGTCAGTAACGAGGTGGTCAGCAGTCCCGTAGTGGTGGAATGGCACGACGGGCATCTCGTGGTGATCCGGCTGCTTCAGTCGGGCGAGCTGTTCGAGTGGTGAGAAAATCGACATGGCGGAGCGAGTGACCTTTGGTGCTGGCGATTTGGCGGTGGTTGCCCTCTTTCTGGCGGGGGTGCTGTGGGTTGGCTACGCTGCGCGCCGCTCGCTGAAAGAAGGGGATGCGACTGGATACCTCGTGGCGGGACGCACGCTAACTCTGCCCGCGTTTGTTGCCACCCTTGTGGCAACCTGGTATGGCGGCATTTTGGGAGTAGGGGAGTTCAGCTATTCTTATGGCGTCTCCAACTGGGTGGTCTTTGGGCTACCATACTACGTTTTCGCCCTGCTGTTTGCCTGGCTGCTGGCACCCCGTGTGCGCGAGGCGGAGCTGTTCACCATTCCCGACCGGCTCTACGGCACCTACGGTCGCCCAGCCGGGCTATTCGGCAGTCTGCTGACGTTCTGCATGACCACTCCTGCGCCGTATACGCTGATACTCGGTGTGCTTTTCCAGCTGGTGCTTGGCGGGGAACTGCTGGTCTGGCTATTGGTGGGCACGATACTGAGCACCATCTACCTGTACCGCGGCGGCTTGCACGCCGATGTGCGCGTGAACATCCTGGAGTTCCTCATGATGTTCGGTGGCTTCGCCGTTATTGTGCCCTTTCTCGTGACGAAGTACGGAGGGCTGCACTTCCTGCGCGAGCAGTTGCCTCCTCTGCACCTGTCGTGGCACGGAGGGAACTCAGTGCAGTACATCGTGGTCTGGTTCTTCATCGCGCTGTGGACGCTAATCGACCCGGGTTTCCATCAGCGGTGTTACGCGGCGGCGTCTCCGCAGGTGGCGCGCTGGGGCATCGTGGTGAGTGTCTGTTGCTGGTTCGTCTTTGACCTGCTCACGACCACCACCGGCCTGTATGCGCGCGCCGTGCTGGGCGACTCCCTGTCCGACCCCAAGTTCGCCTATCCCGCGCTTGCCGAGCGGGTTCTGCCGCCAGTGGCGAAGGGCATTTTCTTCGTTGGGATGCTAGCGACGGTGATGTCGACGGTGGTCAGCTACACGTTCCTGTCGGCGGTCACCTTCGGGCGCGACCTGGTGTGGCGGTGGCGCGGGGGCGGGGAAGCGGACACCCTGCGTTACACTCGGGTGGGCATCACTCTGGTTGGTGCACTGGCTATCGTGCTGGCATGGCGCGTACAGTCGGTGGTGAACCTGTGGTATCTCATCGGCTCGCTGTTCATTCCGGGCCTGTTATTGCCGCTGGTGGGAAGTTACACCTCGCGGTTTCGGGTATCGCCGGGGTTCGCTCTGGCGACCATGGTGCTAGGGTTCGGCACGTCGCTGAGCTGGATGCTGTACGGCGCAGTGAGTGGACGCCTGCAGGACCCTGCTTTCCTGCAACCGATGTACCCCGGGCTGGTGATGGGCACGGCGGTTTACTTCGTCGGCTGGGTGACGAACCGCGGAGGCAAACACAGCGAACGCACCTTGCTTTGAGCAAACCGAATCCGGTATCATAGTTTGTGAGAAACTCATGCATCACGCCGTAATCGGCAGGAGGAATAAAGAGTCTCGACTAACCGCATGAACAGTTTCATTCCCTCAACAGCCGGGCAGATGACGCATCGCCCGAAGACGCAACTGCGCGTCACCGACAACCTGGACGAGCTGCTGGCAGTGTTACCGCCTCAGGTGCGTCGCGCTCTGGAAGCGGAGCCGAGTCTGGAGGACCTGCTGGAGGTTATCCTGGACCTGGGACGAGAGCCGCAAGCTCGTTTCCCCGACCGCACCGTGCAGCTCAGCGACATGGAGGTCACTGAAGCCGACATCGATTACGTGGTTCAGCGCGTCGGCGCCTTCGGCAAGGACAACCGCGCAGGTATCGAACGCACGCTGCACCGCATCTCCGCCATCCGCAACCGGCAGGGACGCATCATCGGTTTGACCTGTCGGGTGGGGCGCGCCGTTTTTGGTACCATCGACATCATTCAGGATGTGATCGAGCGGGGTAAAAGCGTGCTGATGCTGGGACGCCCCGGTATCGGCAAGACCACGAAACTGCGCGAGATTGCCCGTGTGCTGGCGGACGAGTTCAACAAGCGCGTGGTGATTGTGGATACCTCGAACGAGATTGCAGGCGACGGCGACATCCCACACCCCGCCATCGGCATGGCACGGCGAATGCAGGTTGCATCCCCGGAACTCCAGCACGCCGTGATGATTGAGGCGGTGGAGAACCACATGCCGGAGGTCATCGTGATCGACGAGATCGGTACGGAGGCAGAAGCGTTTGCTGCCCGCACCATCGCCGAGCGCGGCGTGCAGCTCATCGGCACCGCACACGGCAACTCGCTGGAGAACCTGTTGATGAACCCGACGCTTTGCGACCTCGTCGGTGGTATTCAGGCAGTCACGCTGTCCGACGAGGAGGCTCGCCGACGGGGCACCCAGAAGACGGTGCTGGAACGCAAGGCGCCTCCCACCTTCGACATCATCATCGAGATGCTCGAGAAGGACAAGCTGGCGATTCATCACGATGTGGCGAGCACGGTAGACCGCATCCTGCGTGGAGATACGCCGCGTCCCGAGGTCCGCGTGCGCCTGCCTGATGGCACGATTCAGGTGGTTCAGTCGGGAGATGCCCCAGAACCCCCGCGCGAGGTGACCAGCAACCTCACTATCCGCCCGAGCACGAGCCGTGAGCGGCGCCAGCTGCCCAGCACGGTACGTATTTTCCCATATGGCGTTAGCCGAAATCGTCTGGAGCGCGCCATCCGGGAGCTGCGGGTACCGGCGTACATCGTGCGTGACGTCCAGCAGGCTGATGTGGTGATTGCGTTGAAGGCGAACGCGCGCCGGGAACCAACACGGATGAAGGAGGCAGCCAATCGCGGACTGCCGGTATACGTGGTGAAGAGCAACACTTACGCACAGATCGCCGGTAGTGTTCAGGACATCTTTGCGATGCGCCCGCCAGAAGGCTGGGAGGAAGGGGAGTCCTCAATGGACCCCACAGAGGCAGCCCTGATGGAGACTGAGGCGGCGATTCAGGAGGTACTGCGCACCTCGATGCCCGTGGACCTCGCACCGCAGAACAGTTACATTCGTCGCCTCCAGCACCAGCTGGTGGAAAAATACCGCCTGGTATCCGAAAGCGTTGGGCTCGAACCGAACCGGCGCGTGCGTATCTCGCCACCACCATGATGGACGGACTGTTCATTACCTTTGAGGGTATGGAGGGGGCTGGAAAGACCACTCTTGCCCGCTGGCTTTCCGATCACCTGCAGGCGGAGGGTATGCGCACCTGGTTTACTTACGAACCCTGGGAACCTCGCCTACGGTCGATACTCCTCGAACACAGCAACCTGCAAAGCACGGAGGAACTCCTGCTGTTTGTCGCTGACCGGGCAATCCATACCCGCTATATTCGCGAGCGCCTTGCTGAAGGGACGATTGTGGTGTGCGACCGGTATGCCGACTCCACCCTGATTTATCAGGGCTACGGACGAGGCATCGACATCGAGTGGGTGCGCGCTCTCAACCGATTTGCGACGGGCGACCTGTGTCCACGACGTACGTACCTGCTGGATGTGCCGGTAGAGATTGGTCTGAGCCGCCAGCGCGAGCTGAACCGCATCGGCGCCGAGGAAATCGCATTCCACGAGCGAGTACGACAGGGCTTCCTGCAGGAGGCTGAACGGGAGCCACAGCGCTTTATGGTGCTGGACGCCACGCGCGACCTGCAGGAGCTGCAGTCGGTCATCTGGGCGGACGTTCACACCCACCTGCGCTAGAAGCCCTCGTGCGGTTTGCCCCGCACGCTTGCGTTCCTGTATAATAGAGGCACCTGCAAAGCAGGAGGGCACGAATATGAAACTGGTCATTGCTGTCGTGCATGACCGCGACACGAACAAGATTTCCGACGCGTTGCTGCGCAACGGGTTTAAGTTCACCAAAGTCGCCAGCACGGGCGGGTTCCTGCGCGAGGGCAACGTGACTCTGTTCATCGGTGTGGAAGATGAAGACCTTGACCCGGTCCTGCGCCTGATCGGTGAGAGCTGCAAGACGCGGGAGCAGTACGTGAACGTCCTTCCGCCCGATGCCGCGCCGGTGGGCACGTTCGTGCCGAACCCGGTGAAGGTGCTGGTTGGTGGAGCCATCGTCTTTGTGGTGAATGTCGAGCGATTCGAGCGCTTCTGAAGATGTCTGCGCTGGAATGGTGTCGGAGACTGCAGATTTCCGAAGCCTGCGCCCCTCTGATCGAGCAAGCGCTGACGCACCGTTCTGCGCTGGCTGAAGGCGCTACCACAAGCAACGAACGCCTGGAGTTTCTGGGCGACGCGGTGCTGGGGCTGATCGTCACCGAAACCCTCTACCGGCTGTTTCCCGAACGCACTGAAGGCGAACTCTCGCGGGCGCGCGCGCTGGTGGTGAGCCGACGTACCCTCGCGCAGGTCGCAAAGGCGCTTGGAGTGGACGCTATGATACGCCTGAGCACGGGCGAGGAAGCTCAGGGCGGTCGACAGCGAGGCAGTATTCTTGCAGACGCGGTAGAGGCGATCATCGCCGCGGTGTATCTGCAGGGTGGGACGGAGGAAGCGCGCCGATTCGTTGAGCGCATCCTGGGCGACATGATTCGCAAGGCGCCGGACGCTTCTCGCGCCGATGACTTCAAGTCGCGCCTGCAGGAAAGAACGCACGCCCTCTTGCGGCAGACGCCCCAGTATACCGTCGTCTCCGAGTCCGGCGCCGACCACGACAAGACCTTCTGCGTGCAGGTACGCCTGCAGGACGTGGTGCTCGGCACCGGGATAGGCAAGAGCAAGAAGGAAGCCGAGCAGGCGGCTGCACGCGAGGCTCTGGGAAAACTGGACGAAATCGAAATGTCTGCCCGATTTTAATGGGATTGTTATTGACGACGTTGGCAGAGCGTTCTATAATGGGCTCAGGTAGCAACACCGGAGAAAGGAGCCTGATGACCCATGTTCCGACGCGGATTTACCCTGATCGAGCTGCTTGTGGTGATCGCGATTATCGCGATACTCGCAGCGATCCTCTTCCCTGTCTTCGCGCAGGCGCGTGAGAAGGCGAGGCAGTCCAACTGTATCTCCAACGTGAAGCAGATCCTGCTGGGCGCACTGATGTACACCCAGGACTACGATGAGAAGTTCCATCGCCTGCTGGTGTGGAACCCGACCTGTTTCACGAACCCAGGAGCCTGTTCATCGGGGTGCCCTGCCCGATGCTGGAACAGCAACCCGAACGGACCCGACCAGACCATCGGTCCCGAGGACATGCTGAACCCCTATATCAAGAACAGTGGTATCTGGGCGTGCCCCAGCGACGGCGTTCCTCGCGATGACTGCACGGGTCCGAATGGCACGTGGTACAAGATCAGCTACTCGTTCACGCATTTCCAGCCCGGTAGCTGGGAGGACCTTGCCACGTTTGGCGTGTGCGCCTTCTACCCCATCAGCACGGCAGCTGGCGCGGCAACTGCGGAGTCCAAGACATCTGCGGAGATCGGACGCCCGGCTCAGACTGCCCTGATGTACGAGCTGTGGACTACGGTCAGCTACGGGCGCAACTTCACGCACTGGCGCTGGGACAACACCCAGATCGCCAACGAGGCGGTGTTCCCCAGTGCGCCCAACTTCTTCACCGTGAACTGGTGTGGTCAGGGCGACGCGCGGTTCTCGATGGGCAACCATAGCAGGCTGATGACCATCGGCTGGGTGGACGGGCACGCCAAGGCGATGCGTCGCGATCAGCTGATGTACCTGCCATGGAACTACGATGCCGTCAATAACCGACGCTTCAACTACCTGCACTGGAACGAGGCGTTCAAACCCTGAGGAGAGGAGCCATGTCGAAAACACCTCCGAGCACGAACAAGACCATCATCTGGCTGGTCATCGCGGTCATCGCCATTGCCGTCGCGGCGTTCTCCGCTTACAAGTCACTGATTCAGCCGCAGCAGGGGAAGTCAGCAGGCTTTGTCGACATGTTCCCTGGCGGAAAGGCTGGTCTGATGAAGGGCGGCGCGTCCCCGGAGACGGAAGGCGGCGCACCGACGACCGCGCCCGACATGGGACGCTGACAACAAGGCATCTTGTCGCGTTATTCTGCGGGCAGGCTTCGAGACGGAGCCTGCCCGTTTTCCTCTTCGGAATACCTCTGCAAAAAACCGCCCCTTCTGCCAACATTCATACTGACATCCTTTGCGCCTATTCATGAGGAGGTCTGCGAACAGGGATGTTTGTTTTGATAGGACTTGCAGTCGTTTTCGGTTCGATTCTGGTGGGCTACATGATGCACGGCGGTAAGGTGGCTGTGCTCATCCAGATATCGGAGTTTGTCATCATCGGTGGAGCGGCTTTTGGTGGCATTATTGTGGCAAGTGGCATTTCAGGAGTACAGACGCTCATCAAGAGTATCCTTGGCTTGTTGAAGCCCCCGCCCGTTAGCAAAGACGCCTACATGGAGCTGCTGCAAATGCTGTTCGCCATGTTCACTCTGGCTCGAAAAGAGGGGCTGCTGGCGCTGGAAAGGCATGTGGAAAACCCGGAATCGAGCGACCTGTTCTCGCAGTATCCCAGCATCATGGCTAACCATCACGCTATGGACTTCCTGTGCGACACGGTGAAGGTGGTCTTAACGGGCGCCGTGGGGCATTACGAGTTGTCGGACCTCATGGAAATCGATCTTGAGACTCACAAACACGAGGCACTGAAGCCTGCCAACATGCTTGCCAAGGTGGGCGACGCCATGCCGGGCTTTGGTATCGTGGCAGCGGTGCTGGGGGTCGTCATTACCATGCAGGCAATCAACGGTCCCCCTGAGCAGATTGGTCACAAAGTCGCGGCGGCGCTGGTAGGAACCTTCCTCGGGGTGCTTCTCGCGTATGGGGTGTTCCAGCCGCTGTCGCAGGCAGT
>CAKZNX010000266.1 GCA_937132045.1 uncultured bacterium | reverse complement strand
TCGGGAGGGTAGTAGCTCGGGAGGTCTTCGGGTGGGCGGGCAATCTGCAGGGAGCGACACCGGGCACACTCGTGGTATTCGAATTCGCCCGGCATCCCGAAGAGCCTCTCCCGCGCTGTAAAGGTGCGCGCTGGCTCCTGTCCGAGGCACCAGACGCAGCGGTAGTTCATCAGTGACGTACCACGTGCAAACGCCTACAGCTTCCAGATGTGTGGAGCTGGATGCGCCTTCAGCGCGTTGCGTGTGTCCACAATCAGCTTCGCGTTCTCGGCAATCATCGTCCAGTCGTAACTGCTGTGGTCGGCGACCACCACCACACAGTCTGCCGCCTGCAGACGTTCTGCGCTGAGGGTTTGGCTCTGCAGATGCAGGTCCACGTGGTCGTGCACGTGCAGGGTGGGAATGTATGGGTCGTGGTAGCTCACCTTCGCCCCACGCTGGTGCAGGATTTCGATAATCTTCAGCGCCGGTGACTCGCGCAGGTCAGCAACGTCGCGCTTGTAGGTGACTCCCAGAATGAGTATGTCGGAGCCGTTGACGCTCTTGAAGTGCGAATTGAGCGCATCGTTCACCCGCGAGCACACGTAGTAGGGCATACTGTCGTTGATGGTTGCCGATAGCTCCACGAATTTCACATGGAAGTCGTAGTGTCGCGCCTTCCAAGCCAGATAGTAGGGGTCTACCGGGATGCAGTGCCCACCCAGACCGGGACCGGGGTAGAAGGTCATGAAACCGTAGGGCTTGGTGGACGCGGCATCGATCACTTCCCACACGTTCAGCCCCATCCGGTTGCACAGCAGAGCCAGCTCGTTGACGAGGGCGATGTTCACGCTGCGGAACACGTTCTCGTAGATCTTGGTCATCTCGGCTGCGGTGGGCGAGGAGACCGGCACCAGCTGGTCGATGAACGCGCTGTAGAACTCCACCGCCAGCTGTGTGCAGCGCTCGGTGAGTCCGCCTACCACTTTGGGCACCTGGCGCAGTTTGAAACGCTTGTTGCCGGGGTCGATGCGCTCGGGCGAGAAGACCAGAGCGAAATCGATGCCGGCTCGAAGCCCCGTTGCCTCCAGACGCGGTTTGACCAGCTCGACAGTGGTTCCGGGGTAGGTGGTGCTCTCCACGATAATCATCTGCTCGGCACGAAGGGCACGCGCGATGGAGTCGCTTGCCGCTTCCACGGCGCTCATGTCGGGTTCTTTGGCGCGGTCGATGGGGGTCGGGACGCACATCAGCACCACGTCGCACTCGCGCAGGCGCACGAAGTCGGTGGCAGCAATCAGTTTACCGTTCTCGATGACGAGCTTCCACTCGTCGGGTTCCACGTCGTCGATGTATCGTTCCCCGTTGGCGATGGCGTCTATCTTGCACCGGTCAATGTCGAAGCCGATGACCGGATAGCCAGCCGCCGCCGCTCCGACTGCCATTGGCAACCCCACGTAACCCAAGCCGATGACGCCCACCTTGGCGGTTCGGGACTGAATGCGCTGTTGAAGCTGTTGCATCGGTCAATCCTCCTTCACTGCTCCTGAGTGCACCTCCTGCGAGGGAGCCAAACCTCCACGCTCATGGTACCATTGACGGGTAAACTGCTGATACTCTCCCTTGCCTTTGATCTCCTGCCACCACTGGCGATGCGAGCGATACCAGTCTATGGTCTGCTTGAGACCGGTCTCGAAAGCCCAGCGCGGCTCCCAGCCCATCGCGCGCAACCTGGAGGTGTCCACAGCGTAGCGACGGTCGTGCCCGGGACGGTCCGTCACGCTCTGTATCAGCGACGCAGGCTTGCCCAGGAGCTCCAGTATCTTTTCGGCAACCGCCCGGTTTTTCAACAGGTTGCCCGCTCCCACATTATATACCATACCTGTAGCGCCATGATGCAGAACGGTATCGATTGCGGTGCAGTGGTCCAGCACATAAATCCAGTCGCGAACCTGCGTGCCGTCGCCATAGAGGGGAAGAGGGCGGTCTTCCAGCGCGTTGGTCACGAACAGCGGTATCATCTTCTCGGGATACTGATTTGGACCGTAGGTGTTGGAGCCGCGCGTGATGACCACATCCAGTCCGTAGGTCTGGTGGTATGCCATCACCAGCAGTTCCGCTGATGCCTTGCTGGCGGAGTAAGGGCTTCGCGGTCGCAGGGGGGCGTTCTCGTCGGCAAACCCCTCCAGCACCTCGCCGTAGACCTCGTCGGTGGAAACCTGCAGGAACCGTTTTCCGCCGTATTCCCGACACGCCTCCAGAAGCACGTAGGCGCCATACACATCGGTCTGCAGGAAACTGCCCGGGTTCAGGATGGAGCGATCCACGTGCGTTTCCGCTGCGAAGTTCACCACCCAGTCGTGGTTTCGCACGAGGTTTCGCATCACCACGGCATCGCGCACGTCGCCGTGATAGAAAGCGAAGTTGGGGTTTTCCATGAGGTCGGCAATGTTGGATAGACTGCCGGCGTAGGTGAGAGCGTCCAGTACCGTTACTCTGTAGTCGGGGTAGCTGCTCAGCAGATGCCGGGCGAAGTGGCTCCCGATGAATCCTGCCCCTCCCGTTACCAGAACTCGCCGCGTGAGTGCCATACCTTCTTCCCACCCATTGTTTTCGGGTTCGGTTTACACGTCATTATACACGCCCTGTGCGCTCTGTCACAAGTGGTATCATGCACGCCCTGAGTGCGTGGCAGGAGGCGCAGTGCGGTGATAGAACCGTAAGCGTGGGAAGAGTATGGGAGGTGTGGTATGAGGCTTGCGGTGGCGTTTCTATACGCAGTGGTTGTCCTCTGGTATGCTGTCCCGACGTGGGCGAACCCCATCACCAACGGCGGCTTTGAGGTACTGGATGCGCAGGGCAGAGCCGTAGACTGGGAGTATCTGGGCACGACGGTGCAGGTAACCACCGAGGCGCGCACCGGCAAGTATGCCCTGCGTCTGGAGCGTCCTGCAGGGAGTAATGTCCCACCGGAGATCGGTCTGAACCGCCTGTGGTCGGCAGACAGTGGTCAGCAGGGCAGGATGCTTGCCGAGCGGAAGGGCGGGGTGGTGTTCTCGTACAGGCTGGTGTCTGCCTCGCCGGGCGCATCGGTCAGTGTGGTGGTCATCCCGATGAGCGCGCGCCCCTTCGAGGACACAGGTTCTTCGCGTGCTTCCTATCAGATTCCGCTCAGCCATGCTGGCGATGGAAAGTGGCATCAGGGTAAACTACCTTACGATTTCACCGCTAACCCGAAGGTGAAGTGGGTACACGTGGGTGTTCGGCTCACCGGTGCGCCAGCCACCCTGATCATTGACGACATGGAGTACGTGGAGCGTGTGGGGGCGCTCCTGCGCTTCGAGAAGATGCATTTCTACCCCGACACCGTGCAGCCGGGCAGAGCAGGGATGTTCACCGCCACCCTCGCCAACTACGGCGACAGTCCGTCTCAGCCCGCTCGAGTCGCCCTCATCACACCTCCCACTCTGAAAGCGACCCCATCGCTGGCTCCTGCGCCAACCGTTCTGTCTCCGGAAAGCGGTATCGTGTATCGCTGGAGGCTGGAGGGTATGCTGAAACCCGCCGTCCTGCGCCTGGAGGCTGGTGATGGTACGGAGACGGCGGAGGAGAGTTTTCGGCTGGCTCCGCGTGTGGAACTGCTCAGCGCCCTGATGCGACCGGCGATGGTGGCGCCGGGTCAGCGAGCAGACGTGCTGGTGACGGTGTGGAACCGGGGCACGGCAGTGGCGGAAGACGTGCGGGTGCAGTTGAGCCTTCCCGCTCAGCGTGGGGCAATGGCGCTTGTCGGAAGTGCGAGCGTGCGGGTTCGTCCCGTCCTGCCGGGCGGTCGTCGCACGGTGTCCATCCCGATTCGGACGGGGCGGATGCCCGGCGAGTGGCAGGTAAAGGTCGCCCTGCGTACAGCGCAGGGAGCGTCCGACACCGCTGCGAGCACGCTCATCATTACCGATGCCCTCACCAAGCCGGCACGGCACGCTGGCGGGATGCTGTGGGTTCGAAGCGGTTCCAACCGAACGATGGGTGAACTGCGCCTTAGTAAGCGACTGATTGCGCGGATGCCACACCTTGGCTGTGTGGTGGTTCGTCTTCCAGACGGTTCCGTGCAGAGGATATTTGCCCGCTACGAAGTGGAGCGCGCCAGCCGTTCGTTGTCGGGAAGCGTGCGTGACAGGGCAGGGGGACGCTGGACTTTCAGCGTGAACGCGCAGCCGGTGAACTCCAGCACTCTGCGTCTCAGCGTCATCTGCCGGGTAGACCAGCCGCGCGACGTGCTGGCGTACGAGGGACCCCTGTTGCTGGTGGGGGATGGCGACACGGCTGACGCGAAAAGCGAGGCGCTTCTGCCGGGACTGGAGTGGCTGGAGGGCGACGAGGTGAGCAGCAGTGACCTGGACATCGTGCGTGACCACCCCGACCGCCTTCGCTTCGTACCTCACCCGAACAAGGTGACGATACCCCTGATGGCGGTGAAGACCCCGTCGGCGCTCGTGGGGCTGATGTGGGATGTGCGCGACCGATGGCTCAGCGAGCACGCCATTCCTCAGCCGGTGTTTGCCGTGCCAGACAGGCTCAAAGGTACCGCGTCTCACCGGCTGGGGCTGATGGCTCCCAGCGTGCCTGCCGGGCTGGGTGAGAATCAGCTGGTGGCTCAGCGACCCATCCGCCTGAACCGGCAGTTTGCTCTCCGGCTCAATGCGCTAGTGGTCATTGCCGCTCCGCAGACCGACCTGCTCCACGTCGTGCGTGAGTGGTTCCGATACTTCCGCCCAGACCCGGTGTTGCCTGCCCCGCAGGGAACGGATGAAACGCAGGTAGCGTGGAGTATGAAGGCATACATGGATTCGTTGTGGTTGTCAGAAAGTGAGAGCTGGTTGCCGTTCCTTGGCGGACCGGACATCTGGCGCCAGCCTTCCGTCCGCGCCGACCATGTGTACGACCTGATGAAAGCGTTGCTCATCGTGCCGAACCACCCCGAGCGCCCGCGCTGGCAGGAGATGCTCGGCAAGACCCTTCCCCGCATCGACGCGCCTCAGGCGGACGATCTCGCTTTTGAGTACGGCGACGCCCTGAGCTCGCTTGCGTATCTGCGTCTGCGTGCCATGGCGCTCATCCAGACACAGAATACCGATGGCTCGTGGGGCTTCAACGCCGACCGCCGTGATGCCGGCGTGTTCAAGGGGATGGACTACCACGAGCTCGGTCCGCCCGACGCAGTAGAACTGGGGACCATCGCACGCAACGCCTATGAGGTTTTGCGCTACGCACGCATCTCGGGCAATCCCCATGCCTACCGTGCAGGGGTCAGAGCGCTGGAAGCGATGAGGCGCTTCGTGGTGCCCCGTGCTGCGCAGGTGTGGGAGGTGCCTGTGCACACGCCCGACATCCTCGCTGCGGCCGACGCCATCGACGCTTATGTGGAGGCGTTCTGGTACAGCGGCGACCGTCGATGGCTTGCCGAGGCGCGCCGATGGGCATGGGCAGGACTACCGTTCATCTACGTCTGGAACGCTGAAGGCAAACCGTGGATGCGCTACGGCTCGATACCGGTCTTTGGCGCGACGTGGCATCAGTATAGCTGGTTCGGTCATATCGTGCAGTGGAACGGCTTGCGGTATGCGTACGCCCTGTTCAAACTGTGCGAGGCAGACCCGGAAGCGCCTCCTTTGTGGAAGCAGGTGGCGACCGGCGTTACACGGTGCGCCATGTACCAGCAGTCTACCTCCGGCGAGAACCTTGCGCTCTGGCCCGACAGCTACCACACCATCCGCGACTTCCGCGCGGCATGGGACTTCAGTCCGCGCCAGATACTGAAGAACGTGTACCACTGGATGGGGCGGGAGGAGGAGCCACGAACAGTGAGAAGGTCGGACAATGTGCGGCTCACCAGCAGCGCCGAGTTCCTGCAGGTCAGCGAATCGGGCGGGGTCTTGCGCGTGGAGTTGCGGAACCCACCAGGTGAAAGCGGTCAGCTGCTGGTCTCAGCCGTTGCGGAGCCGACAGCGGTACGCGTAAATGGTCAACCTGTGCCCCGTGTGGAGCGTTTCGCCCGCTTCGATGTTCGCACAGCCTGCTGGGGCTACTCGACAGAAAGTCGGGCGCTTGCGGTGTGGTGCCCTGCAGGCGAACGGGTGAGCGTGCACATTGAGGGTTATCGCCCTGTATCGGCGCCGCCACTTCCCGAGGTGAAGACACAGCTGAACTTCGAGTTCAACCGGGACAGCGAAGGCTGGGTTGCGGCGAATCACCTCGCCCCGCTGGAGGTGGTGGGCGGCGCTCTGACCACGCGCTCCACCGACAGCGACCCGTATATGATACGGTGGTCGTGCCGGCTTGCTCCGGACAGCGTCAGGGGTATCCGGCTTCGTGTGCGCGGGCAGGGTAGCGGTGCATGGCAGTTTTACTGGGGCACGCAGGAAGAGCCCGATTTCAGCGAGGCGCGTGTGCTGAACTTCACCGTGCCGATGGACGGCGAGTGGCATGAGGTGGTGATACCGGTTGGCGAGCATCCGCGCTGGCGCGGGCAGACCATTATCGCCATTCGGTTAGACCCCGGTAACGCTCCCGACACGCAAGCGCAGATCGACTGGATTCGCGGCGAGTGACAGCACGCCCATGCGGTGTTACAGCTCCAGCACACCGCTTCCTGCCATCGGCGTGCAAAGGAACATCTCGGGTTCCAGAGAGCGCGGTGCGTAGTATCGTTCGGTGAGGGCGCGCTGTACGGCGTCACACGCCTCGTCACGCACCAGCACCAGCACACAGCCTCCCAGCCCTGCACCCAGTATCTGCGCGCCCAGCACTCCGGGCACCTGCAGTGCGGTGTCCACCATCCAGTCGATCTCCGGCGTGCTGCAGGCGTAGGCACCGGATTGCAGCACCAGTTCGGCAGAGGGAGCGTAGCGGTCTGCCTGTTGCGCGAGCTGCTGAAGTTCCTCATCCGAGCAGTCCGCGCTGAAGGGCACATACTGCGCGCCGTCGTCGCTCCAGCGGGCGATGCGGTCACCGTCGTGTGAGCGGTTCATCCACTCGCCGAAGGTCTCCATCTGTCCTTCCTCCAGCAGCTGCGCCGTGCGCCGACTGCGCTCGCACTCTGCCAGTCCGAACAGCACCACCGGTCGCAGGGGATAGCGGTTCAGTTTCTCGTCGTGACTGCTGAAATAGGGGGTGACACGCTCGGCGGGAAGGCGTTCCAGCAGACGGTCGCGCTCGATCTCCTCCGGCAGGTGCGTCAGCAGGCGGTACAGCTCGGCGAGAGAGATGCCCAGCCGGTCGGTATTCACATCTCGCAGGTGTCCGATGCGCGGGGCAAGATGGGGGAAGGTATGTTTCAGCCACTCTCGCCCCAGATGATAACAGGCGACGCGGTGGTTGAACTGATCGCGGGCGCCAGTGGTCTTCTTCGCCTCCTGGTGCGAGTGACACACCAGCAGACGATATCCGTTCGGGAATCGGGAAGTGCGCACGACCCGGAACGGAAAGAAGCTCATGCTGACCACCGCGTCGCGCTGGGCGAACTTCATTGCCGCGTGGTCGCCTGCTCCTCCGCGCGTGCCCACGTACCACTCTGCCTCCCCGCACAGCTCCACAAACTGCTCTGGCGGCAGCGCGTAGCCGTTCAGGTGAAGCAGCGCCTCCATGCTTGCCACCACCAGCGCGGACGAGGAGCTCAGCCCCGCTCCAATGGGCACATTGCCGTCGGCTGTCAGGTTGAAGCCGGGCAGGAGATAATCGGCAAGGTGAGCCTGAAGACGTGCGCACACCGCCTTCACGTACTGCGACCAGTCACCACGCGCCTGTGCCGCCTGCTCCAGAACGCCAGCGCTGTTCACGAACTCCACCCATGCGCCCGGCTGGTAGCCCCTCAGCAAATCGTCTAACCGGAACTCGCGCGGCGGGAAGGAGAGTGCGTTCAGATTCTGCAACTGCACCTGACGGTCTCCACGCAGACCCACCACCACGTGCACGTCCCGATGGATGGCGATCATGTTCACGTGACCGCCCTGGTGGTCGATATGCCTTCCCATGATGTTCACGCGGCTGGGCGCACGCGCGATCGCCACTGGCTGGTCGCCAAACCGGGCAATATGCAGGGACAGCAGGGAGAGCAACCGCAGTCGCTTCTCCTCCGCCAGCCCTTCGTCCCCTCCGTACGTCTGGCGAAGCTGGGACATCAGCTGGGTATCGCGCGTCTCGATAGCGCGCAGCCACTGGCTCACCGCGAGGGCGCGCCGGGTGGGTTCCACCACGCTCAGAGGGCGATGGGACAGAAGGTAGTGTTCGATAGCCTGCAGCTCCTGCGGGGTGTTGAATGCCATTGCCTCTTCCGGGTAGGCAACCCGAACAGCCTGGATAGTCTTCCCATGACCGGCGAGAATGGCAATCAGGTCGGTGAGGTACTCCTCGCCCTGCGCGTTGTCCACCTGCAGGTTCTGCAGAGCGGCATACAGCACCGGCGCACGAAACAGATACACGGAAAGGTTTGCCTCTCGAGCTTGCTCGATCTGTTGGAGGGGTACCAGCGTGCCTGCCGCCTGAACGCCCTCGCAGGGAGGGATGACGTCAGCTGTGAGCATCTCGCCGCGCTCTATCGCCTCCCCAAGGCTTCCCAGCGCCCGTGCCGCCTTGCGCCCGTCGGGAAAGATGCGAGCGACGATCTTCTTCGCCTCTGCTGCGGGAAGCGGCGCGGATTGTCGCAGAGTGCGCAAAGCCTGCACCCGCGCCAGGTCGAACACCTCCACAATCGCACGCACCTGTCCACTCTCGTCGCGCACCACGCGACCGGAGGTAGGGAAATCGTGCACATCACCCACGGCGAAGGCGAGGTCGCTTCGGGTGCTGTAGAACGTATCGATCAGCCGCGCGAGGAAAGGCTCCTCGATCAGCTTGTCGCCCGCCACCACCAGCACGTCGCCCTCGTAGCCCAGCGATCGTAGAAGGTCTACCGCCACGCGCGTGGCGTGCCCCGTGCCTCGCGGTTCGGGCTGGTGTGCGTAGAGACGATGCCCCGGCAGGTTCTTGAGCACCTGCATAATGGCTTCCGATCCAGCGCCCACCACCACGCAGTGCGTATCGATTCCACAGTTCACATACGTCTGCACGGCGCGTGCGATGGCGGGCACACCCGCAATGGGGAAGCATACCTTGGGCAGGTGCGAGGCTCCCATGCGTGTGCCGCGACCTGCCGCCAGGATCACCGCCACAATCGGATGCGACCGTGAGATGCTCATTCTATGCCGATCCCAGAAGCAAGAGATTGTGCAGAGGGATTCGCGGTGAGGGAGGTAGTTCCCTGCCAGGTGAACGCAGCACTGCGCGCCCTACCCCACGTCTGTCCATTTCTGATACAATAGGAGCGAGACGAAGGCACGGAGGTCTGTTCATGGCGGAGTGGGAAGCCTGCATCGGTATGGAGGTTCATGCCGAGCTGTTAACGGATAGCAAGATGTTCTGTTCCTGTGTGAACGCCTTTGGTGGCGAGCCTAACACGCGCTGTTGTCCCGTGTGCACCGGAATGCCCGGCTCCCTCCCTGTGATGAACCGCAAGGCAGTGGAGATGGTGCTGCGCACGGCGCTGGCGCTCAACTGCGAGATATCGATGACCTCTATCTTTCATCGCAAGAACTATTTCTATCCCGACCTGCCCAAGAACTATCAGATCTCACAGTATGGCGACACGCCTATCGGCAAGCGGGGATGGCTGGATGTGCCGGCGAACGGGCGTATCGTGCGGGTGCATATCCGCCGGGTACATCTGGAGGAGGACACCGGCAAGCTGTTCCACCTGCCTACCGGTGAGAGTGCGGTGGACTACAATCGCAGCGGTGTGCCGCTGATGGAGATTGTGACCGAGTTCCCGCCCGATATGCACTCTGCCGAGGAGGCGCGCGCCTATCTGGAGACCCTGCGCAGTGTGCTGGTCTATCTGGGCGTTTGTGATGGACGCATGGAGCAGGGGAGCCTGCGCTGTGAACCGAACCTGTCGGTGCGCCCAGGAGGAGGCGACACCTTTGGCGTGAAGACGGAGCTGAAGAACCTCAACTCGTTCCGTGCGGTGCAACGAGGCATCGAGTATGAGATTCAGCGCCATATCGCCGTGCTGGAGTCGGGCGGGAAGGTGGTGCAGGAAACACGCGGCTGGAACGACGAACGCGGCGAGAGCTTCTCTATGCGCACGAAGGAGTACGAGCAGGACTATCGCTACTTCCCCGAACCGGACCTCGTGCCGGTGCAGTTCAGCGAGGAGTGGATCGAGCAGGTGCGTGCTTCCCTGCCCGAACTGCCTCTAACGAAACGACAGCGCTTCATCGAGCAGTATGCCCTGCCCGAGTACGACGCCACCCTGCTGGTGGAAGACCGCTGCACCGCCGACTACTTCGAGGAGGTGGTAGCGCTGGGCGCCGAACCGAAGGCGGCGGCGAACTGGATGAACGGTGACCTGGCGCGCCTGATCAACGCTGCCGGTATCGAGAGCGTCCGCGAGTGCAAGGTCACCCCCAGAGACCTGCGCGACCTGATTGCGCTGGTGCAGAAGGGCACCATCACGGGCAGTGTGGCGAAGCAGGTACTGGAGGAAGTGTTCCAGACCGGTGCGGAGCCTTCGCAGGTGGTGCAGGCAAAGGGGTTGACGCAGGTGAGCGACGCCGACCAGCTGATCGCATGGGTGCGGCAGGCAATTGAGGAGAACCCCGACGCTGCTGAGAAGGTGCGCAACGGCAAGATGCAGACCCTTCAGTTCCTCGTGGGTCAGGTGATGAAGCTCAGTCGCGGGCGCGCCAACCCCAACGAGGTGCGTCGGCTCATCGGCGAGGAACTTGGCGTGACGGTGGAATAGGCGCTACAGCGCGCCCCACTGCTTCAGCACGTCCACCATGGTGGGCTTTGGCTGTTGCCACAACCATTCGACCATCAGCCACAGCCCATCCAGCACCTTGCTTCGGTAAACACCCTCTGAACCAATCAGCACGGCACGATACACACCGTCGTCCCTCAGCTGGTAAAACTCCGCCTGCTTGCGCTCGGGGTCGATGAGCCAGTACTCGCGAACCCCGGCGGACTCATACTCGTAGAACTTCTCGCCGCGGTCGCGGGCGCGGCTTTCGGGGCTGATGATTTCCACGATGAGGTCGGCGGGACCGTCCAGATAGGTTGGCTGAAGCCGGTGCTGGTTGGCGCTGGAGAC
>CAKZNX010000265.1 GCA_937132045.1 uncultured bacterium | reverse complement strand
CCCCCCACCCCCTTCCCGACGCGGGAAGGGGGGTTCGGAACCTCTCCCCGCTTCGGGGAGAGGCAGGGAGAGGGGTGCGACAGCGCCTTTGACAACGTTTCTGGTTGTCAATTCCTGGCTGGCAACAGATTTTCACGCGCCCTCTCGAGCAGATGCCATATCGTCTTTCGATGTGGTATAATTGTAGGTAGGCAATGGGGGCGATTGGTGTCGACAGGGTCGAGGCGCGCTCAGGCTGCGAGCCGAGGTGCCGTTGGCCTCGTAAAAAAGCGGCAAAAGAATAAGAGCGACTCCTCAGTACGCTCTCGCTGCCTAATTAGAGGCAGCCGTCCTGCCGCCTCCTGCCGGCCGAGGCGGATGTGGGCGTGTGCTATGCCGGATAGTCCGTGCGGAATGGTTCACCGCCGTCCGGGCGAAAACGCAGGGTGAACTGGCGGTAGGGTAAGCCTGCCATCGAGCGTGCCCTGCTGCGAGAGCCAGACCGATGGCTACGCTCGTAGACGCCTGGGGCAAATCACTCTGGACGAGGGTTCGAGTCCCTCCGCCTCCACCAGATTTGCACGATGTGAAAACCCCCGCGGTGGCACCGCGGGGGTTCCAGTTTCGAAGGCAATCAGCCTATTTACGCCGCCGCCAGAGGGCAAACGCGGGGGCAGCCAGTCCGCTCAACCAGAGCAGCATCGTTCCCGGCTCTGGCACCACCTGCAATCTCAGCGTCTGATACTGCCAGCCAGAGCCGCAGTTCCAGCGAATGTAGCCCGTCGCATGTGTCTGATACTGCCGGATCATCTGCGCCAGCGCCGCGACGTCAGCGCTGTCTGTCTCATTGAAGGGGTTGCCATCGGTACTCTTCGGTTCAGCCAGATCATCATCGGCCCACCAGGCGACTCCGAAGGTGCCGATGACCCCATCCGGATTGCTGTCACCGTCCTTGTCGTAGTTAACCCAGCTGCTTGGCTGAATCCAACCGTTGGTAGGGATACCACCAACGAGGATTGCTTCATCCACGTCGTAAATGGTCCAGTCGTAAACGTAATCCACGCCGTCCCAGTCCACCATCCAGTTCACCTGGAAATTGCATTGCTGCAACTCGGCAATTGTCTTGCCCGGCACCCAGTAAATCCAGTGAAGTCGCCGTCCGAGGTCCCCTGTGCTGTACACAATTTCCTCTTCCGGCTCGAAGTAGATGGTGCCGGGATGCGCGCCGCTGCGCATGTTGACAAAGGTGCCGTTAGCGACGTCGGCTTTGGTCGAGTTCCACCATGGCGTCCAGTTGGGTGATCCGTAGACGTTTGGTGCGGTATCTGCGTACAACGAGGGGGTAATCCCAGCTGCATGCACACTCACTGCCAGTACCAGCGCGGGCAAGACCGCAATCCACAGTGCGCGAAACTTCATGACTGATGCCTCCTCTGGTTTTTCAGGTTGAACTACCAATTCATACTATATGCAAGATTCGTACCATAACCGCCTTTATGCCCCAGTAAAAGTACGGGATTCTTGCCAAATGTGTCGTGTATGCTCTGCCCAGAGACATTTTGCTAAGTTAAACTATCATAACGTCCAATCCCGTATTTCACGGATATACGCCCTCGCGCCCGGAACAGAACGGATAAACTGCCTGCCCCTTGCTTCGCCCAAGGCGCACAGCGCGGTCGCAAGGCTGTCGGAAGTGATGCCGTCACGTGCGATGACAGTCGCTGCGACGCGTGAGGTCAAGCCCCAGCCGGTGCGCGGGTCCACGATGTGCGAATACCGCTTGCCCTGATACTCCACGTATTGCTCCGTGTCACCAGAGGAGGAGATAGCGCCTAGTGCCAGATACACCCAGCGCCTCTCGGGAGCGGCGTTCGCCACTTCCACTCGCCAGCCTGCCGTGCCCGGCGGAGCCAGCCCCGCAACGATGTCGCCTCCTGCCTCCAGCAAGGCGTGACGAATACCGTGTTCCTGAAGCACCTTCAGAGCGCAATCCAGCGCATAGCCCTTGGCGATACCGCCGAGGTCCAGACGCATGCCGGGCGTCAGCAGTTGTACAGTGCGATTCGCCTCGTTAAGCACTATTTTCTCGTAGCCTACCCGCGCCCTCGCTTCCGCCAGTTCCGCCTCGGTGGGAAACTGTCCCGTGCGCCGTGCACGTCTCCACAGCTGAACGAACGGACCGACCGTCACGTCGAACGCCCCCTCTGTTCGTCGTGACAGCTCCTGTGCTCGCTTCAGCACAAAGAATAGCTCCTCGCTCACCGGCACCGGTGGACCACCTGCCCTCGCGCAAAGCCGCATCAGCTCGCTGTCGGCTCGGTAGTCGCTCATGATCGCCTCCACCTGCGCAATGCGCTCGAAGGCTGACGCACACGCGCGTTCGGCAAGCGACCTGTCAGCAGCATACAGCCTGATGTTGACTTGCACTCCCATCGCCATTTGGCTATACTGATAACGGTGCAAGCGCGCCGCTTGCCCACAGGCGTCGCTCGCCACAGCAATCAGCAACAACAGTAGCAGAGGTCTTCGGAGAATGGAGCAGAAAATCACTGGAACTCGCACACCCCTTTCGATCTTTCTGGCAGCACCTTTCCACATGATGCTGTCGCTCACCTGCCTGGTGCTGACGATAGGTGCGACTGCCCTGCTGGCGCAGACGAAGAAACCGCAACAGCCGGCGCCTGCGAAGCCCGCCACTCAGGCAAGCGCCAGCAAGCCGCTGACCGCCTACACAGAGACCATACCCGGCACGATAGTGAAGTTCGACATGGTGCCCGTACGCGGCGGTACCTATACGATCACCGACCCCAAAACCGGTAAGCCCAAGCAGGTCAACATCAAGCCGTTTTACATTGGCAAAACGGAGGTGACATGGGATGAGTTCGACGTGTTCCTGCACAAGCTGGACGCGCCGGAAACGCAGAAGATAGGAGGCGCAGACGCGATCTCCCGTCCGAGCAAGCCCTATGGCGCCGTGGACCGTGGCTTTGGGCACAAGGGCTATCCAGCGATCAGTATGAGCTATCTCGCTGCACAGAACTATTGCGAATGGCTTTCCGCAAAAACAGGCAAGAAATACCGCCTGCCGACCGAAGCAGAGTGGGAGTACGCCTGCCGCGCCGGGGTACTTCCTGCCGGACCGATCGGCGACAAAGAGTTTCTGGACAAACTGGCGTGGCACTGGGGCAACTCGGACGATAAGACGCACAGGGTCGGAACGAAGGAACCCAACGCATGGGGCATCCACGACATACTGGGCAACGTCGCGGAGTGGTGTCAGCCGATGGACGACGCCGTACCGGTGGTGCGTGGTGGCTCGTTCTACGACAACCCGGAGAAGGTTTATCCCTCTGCACGGATGAAATACACCCCCGATTGGCAGGCAAACGACCCGCAGAACCCGAAGAGCAAGTGGTGGCTGACAGACGCGCCGTTCGTGGGGTTCCGTGTGGTGTGCGAACCATAGTCATCGTATGAACGTTGTCGACCTGACCATAGAGGAACGCATCGGGCAGACGCTGTGCTTCGGCTGGCAGGGTGTCTCCCCGCAGGAAGCGCGCACCGTCAACGCACACGCCCGCGCGCTCGTGGAGGAGATGCATGTGGGCGCCGTGGTTCTGCTGGGCAGGAACGTCGACTCGCGCCTGCCCGACAGCATCCGTGCCACAATCACCGAGCTGCAGAGTCTGTCCCGCATCCCCCTTTTCATTGCGATTGACCAGGAAGGGGGCACTGTCAATCGCCTGCGAGCGCCTTTGCACGAATTCGCGGGCAACATGGCGCTCGGAGCAACAGGCGACCCAGAGCTGGCGTACCTTCAGGCAAAGGCACAGGCGCGCGAGCTGCTGGCACTGGGTATCAACTGGAACTTTGCCCCGGTCATGGACGTGAACAACAATCCCGACAACCCGATCATCGGTGTGCGCTCGTATGGTGCCGACCCGAAACTGGTGGCACAACTGGGAACTGCAGCCATCCGGGGTTATCAGGAAGCCGGACTGCTCGCCTGCGCCAAACATTTTCCCGGTCACGGCGACACCGACGTGGATTCCCATTTGGCTTTACCCGTCATCCGCG
>CAKZNX010000264.1 GCA_937132045.1 uncultured bacterium | reverse complement strand
ATCTTTGTGCGGGTGCGGTACTCCTGTTGCTGTGTCAGCCCACCGATGACAATGGTTTCGCCATCTCTCACGCGCACTGTAGTCTGCGCCCGGCGGGTGGAGAGCACCGGCATTCCCGTCTCGCGGTCCAGCTCGCTGATGTTGCTCACCTCCGGCTCGATGGTGAGAGTGATCTCGCCGTTTCCCCCCGTCCACGGGCGCACCGAGAGCTTCACGCCAACGTCTACGCCCTGAATGCGCTCCTGTTTACCGCCGTAGGAGGTGACCTCCACCTTGATGAACTTGGTTTGCCCGATGAAGATGTCGGCGTCCTGTCCGTTCACTGCCGCCATGCGCGGATTTGCCCTTACGCGCGCCTTACCCTGTGCCTCCAGCGCGTTCAGCTTCACCTTGAAATCCTCCGGCAGGGTGCCGATGGTGCGGTAAAGGAAGTCGCCCTTGCTCGAATCGGAAGAGGTGGTGATCCAGCTGTCCGTAAACGATAGCCCGAGCGACGCATCGAAGTCCTCGGTGGAAGCTATCTCCACTGCCAGCGCCTCGATCATGATCTGCGGAGGCGGCAGGTCGATCTTCTCGAAATCTGCGCGAATTTTCTCCAGCATTTGCGTCGGTGCCGTGACCACCACCGCGTTCTGTGCTTCGTTGACGTGCAGGTAGCTGTACAGGAAGGTGGGCAGCAGTCCCGATGCCGCCTGCGCCTTGATATACTTCATGCGAAACGACTCCGTGCCCGAGAGGCGATAAGGCGCCAGGTCCGTCGGCACACCGTCGCTCACCATATACACGCCGTTCACCTCCGAAAGCGCCAGACCGTATGCGCTGGCGATGCCGCGTATCATCTCGTCTACCGGCAGGTTGTCCACCGACATGGAGACCTCGCGGTTGCGCACGGAGTCGTCCACCGCGATATTCACCCCCGTGGTGCGTGCGATCTCCGCCATCAGCTGATACAGGCGGGTCTTCACACTGTGCACGGACAGCAAGCCGTTGTCGAACTCTATCTGCAGCTGGGCGCCGGCTTCAGCGCGAGCGGTGTCGTTGTTGGCGGTCTGCCTTCCCACCAGCGTGCGCTCACTGCTGACGGTGACAATCACGCTCTGCTGGTCGTTACTGCGCTCCACATTGATGCGCGATGGTTCGAACAGCGCAACCACCATCGTCACGCCGATGCCCTCTACCGCGTTCTGGGGGACGGACAGCTGGATATAGCTCACGGGGAACTTGCTGACGTCGATGAAGTTCCTGCCGATTTGCGATTTGGCGTTGGTGAAGCGCAGGGCGATACGGTTGCGCCTGCCGTAGAGCATTCCCCAGTTGCCACCTTCAGGTTGCCATTCCAGGACTCCGTCCGCGCGCACGGTGATCTGCACGCCGTTGCTGAGCTGATCGGCGCGGATGTCGGTAATGTTGCAGTAGGCGGTGGTCTGTGCCCCTGCAGGCAGTGCCACTACCAGGCTCAGCAGGACAAAGGAGAGGATGGTGTGTCTCATCGGATACTGCTCACCTCCGTGGATGACGAAGTAACGATACGCGGTGTGACGAAGATTGCCAGTTCAGTGACGGTGCGCCGGTGACTCCTTGCACGAAACAGTCCACCGATGAGCGGCAGGTCGCCCAGGATGGGCACCTTCCGCGTGCGCCGGTCCTCCCGCTGAAGGCTCAGCCCGCCGATGAAGAGGGTGTCCCCATCGCGCAGCAGCAGGGTGGTTTCGGCGCGACGGGTGGCAACGGTAGGCAATCCGGTGACGGCATCCAGCTCGGCAACAGCAGTGACCCGCGGGCTGACGGTGGCAAGGATGATGCCCTCCGCGCCCACCCAGCAGTTCATCTCCAGGCTGACGCCGACGTCCACCGGAAAGACCCGGGTGATGAACGCCCGTCGCCACTCGTCAAAGTAGTCCGCTTTGATGTACCTCTGCTGCCCGTTGAATATTCGGGCGGATTGTCCGTTCAGCGCAACAGTGCTGGGGGCGGCGCGGATGCGCACTTTACCCTGTGCCTCCAGCCACCTCAGGCGAGCTTCGATGTCGGTTCGGGGCACCCCGGTGATAGCGTAGAAGATGTCTCCCGTTGCCGGATTCACCCGTGCTGTGTTGTGGGCATCCGCCACCGCGAGAGGCAGGATGTGCTCGCGTTCGGTGCTGTCTGTCACCTCCACAATCAGTGCATCCACCTGCACATGCGGAACAGGTCGGTCGATTCTGGCGATGTCCTCCCGCACCTTCTGCACCAGCTGCGGCGGTCCAATCACGGTCAGTGCGTTTTCGCTGGCGTTCACGCGCAGGTGCCTCAGCAGAAACTCGGGCAGGCTATTGCGTGCCGCTGCCGCACTGATGTAGTTCAGCGGTATCTTCTCGAGTGAGCTCTCAAGATAGACGCTCATGCTGTTTATCGAGGCTTCGCCCAGCATCCACGCGCCGTTGATCTGTCCGAGCTCCAGTCCGTAGCCGATGGCGATGGCGTTCAAAGCCTCTTCAGGGGAAACCTCCTGCAAGCAGAGACTCACCGAGCGCTCCAGTTCGGGATCCACCATCACGATGGCGCCCGTGCGGGCATTGAACTCGCGAATCAGCTCGCGCAGGTCAGCGTTCAGCGCGAAGATGCTGACGGAGTCGCCGTGCCATTCGACCTCGGTGTCGCTGGCAGGTAGTTCCCCAGGCTTACGTCTCTGCACCGGGGGCAGGGTGCGCCGGTCGCTGGTGACCAGAATGATCAGAGAGCGCTGGTCGGGCGTCTGCTGAATGCTGAAGGTCGGACCGCTGTAAGGCAGGGAGCTGAAATCCACCTCGTCGCCACCGATGCGCCCCGACCGGAGCACGCCCGGACTGAAGAGCACCACGCGAATGTCTACGCCCAGCCCATCGGGCGTATCGGAGGGCAGCGATACCTCCACATGGCTGACGGGATAGATACCGATGTCCACGAAGCTGTTCACCTGCGAGCGGGCATTGGTGACACGGAACGGTATCTCCATAATCGGTTTGCGCGGGTCGCCTCCGTCCTGCCGCTCTGCACGGACGGCGTCCACAAAGCGCTCGGCGTCAAACCGCAGGCGCATCAACCCGTCGGCGCGGATGGTCACCTGCACGGCATTGCCGATGCGTCGGCTCTCCACTGCCACGACGTTGCAGAAGGGCATACGTCGCTGAGCGTGCGCTGTTTGTACGGCGACTACCAGCGTCAGCAAGAGGAGCAGGAGAAGTCTGTTGCGTTTAGTTCGGTGCACGGCTATCCTCTTGCAGGAACCGTTTCTTTAGAGCCTCTTCCTGCTCGGCGGGCAGGTGTCCCGTTTGCGAGAGGATGCGCGGAGTGATGAATATCGCCATCTCGGTCACCGACTCTTTGGTGTCTTCCGAGCGGAACATCTGTCCAAGCAGAGGGATGTCTCCCAGTAAAGGCACCTTCGTGGTGGTGGACATCAGCTCGCGCTGTACCAGCCCGCCGATGATGATAGTTTCGCCATCTCTCACGCGCACGGTGGTGTTAGCCCGGCGGGTGCTTTTGTCGGGTAATCCGGTTTTCGGGTCGGGTGCACTCAGCACGCTGATCTCCGGCTGCACGTCCACGATGATCTCGCCTTCGCCCCCAGTCCATGGGGTGATGTTGAGGCGCACACCTGCGTCGATGAAGTTGGTCTGACGAAGGAAGTAGTCGCCCTCGCCGCGACCGCCGCCGATGCTCACGGGCGTGCTGAGGTAGCGCTGTTTGCCGATGAAGATGCTCGCCCGCTGACCGCTGACGGTGGCGATGCGCGGGTTGGCATGAACTCGGGCTTTGCCCTGAGTCACCAGCGCGCGCAGGCTGGTGAGGAATGCGGTGGGCAGGGTGGTCACCGAGCGAAAGATGACCTGCCCAATCGGGGAGTCCACCGTGATTCCACGTCCATCGTTGCTCCAGCCCCACTGCGCGCGAAACTCTCGCGCTGCCGAGTCGGTGAACTCCACCATGAGCACGTCCACCATGATCTGCGCCGCGGGGATATCGAACTGCTTGATATCTTCGCGGAACTTCTTGAGCACCTCTGGCGGCGCCGAAAGGATGACCGCGTTCTGCTCGGCGTTGGTCTTCACGTGGTCCTGAAGGAAGACAGGCAGAAGCGATTTGGCGTTGGGTGCCAGCACGTATTGGGTGGTAATGGAGTCGATGTCGCTCAGCAGGTACGATGACGGGCTGCGCGGGATGCCCTCACTCACCATGAAGATGCCGTTCACCTCGCGGTACGACAGTCCGTAGGCGGCGGCGATAACCTCCAGAATGCGCGTCACCGGCATATTCACCAGATTGATGGTGACGGTCCGGCGTACGGTATCGTCGACGATGAGGCGGATGCCCGTCTCTCGGGCAAGGCGAGTTAGCAGTTCCTGCGCGTCCACTCCCGCTGCAAACACCGAAACGCCCTCGGCACCAACGGTCACCTCCAGCGAGGGGAGCTGGTTGTTGTTCTCGACAGCAGCAGGTTGTGCTGCCGATGGTGCGGGGGCATTCGGGCGACGCTGGGCAATCTCTTGCGCAGGTAACGGGTGCATCAGCGCCAGCAGTAGCAGTACGAAGGCTAATCGATTGTGAATGCCCATGCCACAGTAACCCCTTCCAGCTAGATGCGCATTAGAATTATGCGCGATGGTGTCGTAAGCCTGCTTTTTGTCGCTGCCGCTCCCGACCCTATATCTATGACGCCGGAGAAGGGACGCAGTTTCGCCTAGAACACCTTCTGCTCAATGCCCAGCTGCTGACACAGGCGGCATATCTCATCCGGCGTCAGTCCTTCAGCCATTTCACCGTTGATGAGGTTCAGGAACTCGTATCGTGCGCCGGTCTCCGCGTATTCGATGCGGTCGAGCGCCCGTTTCACAGAGGCGTCAGAGCGTGCCATCACCCCGTGTTTCGCCCAGACCACCACGCGGTGAGTGCGAAGTTTGTCCATTGTCGCCAGCATCAGCTCGTCCGAGCCGGGTAGCAGGAACGGCACCAGCCCGACGCCTTCCGGCAGCTGCACGATGCACTCGGGCTGCCAGCGCAGGATGTGGCGGTTGAGGTATTGCTCGTCCCGATAGCGCGGAATGTGGCTCAGATAGGTCAGGTGCAGCGGCTGAGCGTGAATGAGGGCGTGGAAATTGGTGCCCGTGCGCTGTATCTGGTCGTGATGCACCGCCAGATGCGAGTTGAACTCGCTGGTGAGCCGGGCAAACAGCCGACGTGGCGAGGTGTACAGCGTGGCAGTGTGCCCGTCGGGATTGATTCGTACGGCACCCAGATTGGCTTCAGGGTCGTGTGCGATCTCGCGCAGACGCCTGCCAGAACCGGTGACGAGGAACAGCCCGTCACGCAGTTCGGGCACAGGGTTCGGCAGCGAGATGGTGTCCTCCAGCGGAAACCGGCGGCGAGGGTCTACCTGCCAGCCAAGGTAGACCGAGATATTCCCGGCGGCTCCTTCGCTGGCTTCTATCTCAGCCAGTCGCTGACCAGCCTCACCGATTAACCCGATGATTTCGCCGAGGTCGGGGTAGGGCGGTTGAACGGGCATGGTACCTGCTCCTTTGTTTGTTCCGGTTTGGGCGGATGGTCAGTCAACCAGCTCGCCCACAAAGCCCCACAGGTGACCCTCCACCGCGCGCACGCGCACGGTTTGCCCGATCAGCTCCCGAGAGCCGGGGAAGTTGACGGTCTTGTTCTGGCGCGTCAAGCCGGTCAGGCGAGTGGGGTCCTTGGGGCTGGGTCCCTCCACCAGTACTTCGTATACGTTGCCCACCTGGGACTGATTGATCTCGCAGGTGATGCGATTTTGCAGGTCAATCAGCTGCTGCAGTCTCTCCAGTTTCACCTCCCGCGGCAGCTGGTCCTCCCGCTCGGCGGCTTTCGTGCCCGGTCGCGGACTGTAGGCGAACATGAACGCGGAGTCGAAACGGATGCGCTCGGCGAACTCCAGTGTGTGCTGGAACTGTTCCTCCGTCTCACCTGGGAAGCCAATCATGAGGTCGGTGGTGATGGCGATGTCGGGCATGGCGGCGCGCAGTTTGTGCACGATGGTTTCATAGTGCTCCACCGTGTATCCGCGCTTCATCTCGCGCAGAAGGTCGTTGTCGGCCACCTGCAGAGGCAGGTGCACGTGTTCGCAAACTTTGGGCAGTTCTGCCATCGTCTGTATCAGTTCGTCGTTGAAGTCGCGAGGGTAGGGCGAGGTGAAGCGAATGCGCTCGATGCCCGGGATGTCGTTGATGAGTCTAAGCAGTTTGGCGAAGGGCACCTTGCCCTCCATCAGGTTCTTGCCGTAAGAGTTGACCGTTTGCCCGAGCAGGGTGACCTCCTTCGTGCCTTGCTCAGCCAGGTACCGGATTTCCTCAAGGATGTCCTCGGTGGGGCGACTGCGTTCACGTCCGCGCGTCAGCGGCACCACGCAGAAGGTACAGAACTTGTCGCAGCCGTACATGATGGGCACGAAGGCACGCAGTTTCGGCTTGCGCTCGGCAATACGGGCAGGAATGTCGGTGACGATGGCGCCCCTGCGCGGCGGCAGCTCCAGCGCGACCCGCAGCTTTCGCGCCCGACGCACTTCCTGAACCATCTCGGGGATACGCGCGATGTTCGCGGTGCCCACAATGAAGTCTACATGGGGCGCCTCTTTGCGAATCTCCTCGGCACGAACCTGCACCATGCATCCGCACACGCCGATGATGCCGTCAGGATGGCGCTCTTTCCAGCGACGCAGCTCACCAAGCAGGCTGAACACCTTGTCCTCGGGCTTCTGGCGCACCGAACAGGTGTTGAGCAGGATGACCTCTGCATCTTCGTCGTCCTGCACCGCCCGATAGCCCAGACGTTCGAGGAAAAGCCCCATCTGCTCGGAGTCCTCCTCGTTCATCTGGCAACCCCAGGTATAGATCTTGTAGCCGCGTTTCGCCTTTTCGAGCAACTGCGTCATCGCGCTATCCCTCGGTTTTTTCCTCGCGAGAATATTATAGCACAGGGGGAACAGGAAGGAATAATTAGTGTGTATAATGAATAGAGTAATCAGATGCCTTACGTAAACCACACACGAGGGAGGCAAATCATGCACAAGCGTTTTGGAGCGATTGCAGCGGTTCTGGTGCTGGGCATCGCGACCGTGCTGTGGGTTTCCGCGAATCCGCAGAACAAGGCTTCTGTGAAGCCAGCGGTGATGAAGTCGGGTTCCTCCTGCTGCCCGACCGAGGGTGCAGGCAAGGCGACGACGGTTCAGCAGGTGAGCAAGGAAGCGAAGCCAGCCGCGGCGAAGCAGGGCAAAGCCGAGTGTCCTTACACCGCGAAGATGACGCAGACCGCTGCGGCTAACGGTAAGAAGGATTGTGGCAACTGCCCTGAGGCAAAGTCGTCGGCGACGCTGGCTGCCGGCAACGGTCAGAAGGATTGCAGCAATTGTCCTCAGGCGAAGTCGGCGGCAGCTCTGGCTGCAGCGAACGGCAAGAAGGATGCCTCCGGCGGTTCCCAGTCGAAGTCGGCGGCGACGCTGGCTGCGGCGAAGGACGGCGCGAAGGACTGCGGCGGCTGTCCGTTCATGAACTCGAACACCAGCGCACAGCAGGCGAAGGCGAAGCCCGCCCCCGCCAAGAACGTGGTTCAGCCCGCTTCTGCCAAGAAGACCAACGGCGCGAAGACGGCGAAGAACCTGTAAGTATCGTTTGTACCGGGGGTTTCACGGATACCGCAGACACGGGAGCGAGCGAACTCGCTCCCGTGTGTTCGTTGCGAGCCTGCACCAGCCAACGAGATCGTTCCCTGCGGTTGGCGGTCGGCGGATGGGGATTGCTTCGTCGCTTCGCGCCTCGCAATGACACGAGCCAGTTCTTCCCGATGTTTCGTGTAGCAGGAACTGTGCACACCCACTTACGAAACAGCCTGATGTATTCTTTCCACCAACGGAGGTCAATATGCCACCCGTCAGGATTGCACTGATCGGCGCGGGGAGCCGGTCGTTCGGACCCTCCACGGTACGCGATGTTCTCCTGAGTAAACCGCTCACCGAGCTGGGAGTCCAGCTGGTGTTGATGGACAGGGTCGCCGAACACCTGACCGACGTGGAGCGCTATGCTCGCCATCTGGTGGAGCGTCTTCATGTCCGTGCCGAAGTGCAGGCAACTACCGATCTGAAGACAGCGCTGAATGGCGCGCAGTTTGCCGTTTCCGCCATCGAGGTCAACCGTTTTCTCTACTGGTCTCAGGACTTTCATGTGCCTCGCAAGTACGGCTTCAAACAGGTGTTTGGCGAGAACGGGGGACCGGGCGGACTGTTTCACGCTCTTCGCAACATGGGACCTACTGTGCAAATCGCCCGCATGATGGAGCAACTGTGTCCAGACGCATGGCTTATCAACTTCACCAACCCCGAACACAAGTTGTGCGAGGCGGTTTCTCGGCTGACTGCCATCCACGTGGTAGGGTTGTGCCACGGGTTCTTCATGGGGCTTGAGCAGATCAGTGCTATTCTGGGCATTCCTGCTGAGGAGATAGATGCCATCGCGTGCGGTATCAACCATTTCACATGGTTTCAGAAGATACGTCACCGGCATACGGGGGAAGACCTGTATCCACGCCTGCGTGAGGCAGAGCGAGAAGGGGATTGGCTGTCCGACTGGCACGAAATCGCACTGGGGCGCATCCTTTTCCGCCGGTTTGGGTTGTGGCCCTCGCCCGCGGCGAACCACTACGGCGAGTACGTCCGCTGGGCGGTGGAGTTCGTATGCAGTGAACTGCAATACTTCTACGACCCCGCCGACGGGCATCCGTGGCAGACGGGGCGCATTCCGGAGTTTGTCTACTCGTTGACGGGTGACCCAACCCGTCGCCCGTGGAAGCCGGAACCGGTTCAGCCGCCCTCGCTGGACGACGCCCCACTGCAGCCTTCGGGGGAGCTGGCGGCACCGATCATGGAAGCCATCGCCTGTGGAATACGCCACGACCTGCCCGCTGTCAACGTGCCTAATCGTGGAGCAATTCCCAATCTGCCTGCCGAGACGGTGGTGGAGGTGCCCGCGGTGGGCGACGCGCAGGGTATTCACCCCCTTCAGCTGGAGCCGCTTCCCGAAGCCATCGCAGCGATGCTCCGCCTGCAGGCAAGCATCCATCAGCTGCTTGTGGAGGCGTTCGACGAGCAGTCCAGAGACAAGCTTCTGCAGGCGGTGTTGCTGGACCCGACAGTAGACTCCTATCGCCATGCGGTGCAGATGGTGGACGAGATGCTGGAACTGCAGAAGGACGTCCTTCCACCGCTCAGGTAACAGGGCTGTGAGACTGAAGAGTGGGGAACCTGTCACCTCCCCCGGTGTCGGGGAGAGCGGTTCCCCAGGTCTCTGTCCAGCTGCCCGTGCGCTACCATGCCACCTCCCAGACCACTGCCGTACGCGGTGAGATCTTCAGCTGTCGCTCGAAACGAGCAGGAACGACGTGTGTCTGCCCGGCGTCCTCGCCCTGCCGCTCACGCCATCGCACCTGCCTCGCACTGATGCCGTACACGGAGGGCCCGAATCGCATCGTCGCCGCAACCGGTTCGTCCGCCACGTTTACGAAGAACAGCACCAGCCGGCTTTCCCGCGGCAGTCGCCACGCGCCGGTATACACCGCCGAACCGCTCACCCACCATTCACCTTCCCATTGCCAGTCTGCGCGCACCGTCGGGATGTTGCCGTGCAGTGCCGGCGGTCTCGCCATCTCTCCACGGGTGAAGAAGTCACGGTATTGCCAGCGCAATTGCACCATCTGCCGCAGGAAGCGAGCGTTGTGCTCCTCGCGGACGACGTTGGGGTCTATCCAACCGATTTGCTCGCCGAACACCAGCTGCTGTGCAGCCTTCATGCGCATGGCGAGGTCTTTGCTGTCGCCGCCGCGGTACGCCCGTCCGAACATCTGGATTACCTGCGAATACACAGCTGGAAATACCGGCACCTGTCCTTCGTGCTGCCAGTGCCA
>CAKZNX010000263.1 GCA_937132045.1 uncultured bacterium | reverse complement strand
AAGCGACGAAGCAATCCCCTTCCGCACCCCGTGAACCGTGTCATTGCGAGAAGCGAAGCGACGAAGCAATCCCCTTCCGCACCCCGTGAACCGTGTCATTGCGAGAAGCGAAGCGACGAAGCAATCCCCTTCGCTTACCCAAAACCGCAGAGGATTGACACAGGCTCGCCACCACACCGGCATCGCCCGTAGCTAAGACTCTCATCCGCTCTGGAGAGGGCTAGAGGGTTCAAAAACCCTTGCAGGTGCTAACGTTGTCCGCAGAAACGCTCTCGCACGCTCTTTCACCCCCCTCTCCCTGGCTCTCCCCGAAGCGGGGAGAGGAGCAGGCTCCCCGTTCTTGCAGAGGCGTTCGGTTCACAGAGGACAACCGCTTAGCCTTTGTGAAACACCATTGAGGATGCTGAGGGGGTGTGAAAACCCGTTGCCAGCTTCGGAATTGACGACCAGAAACGTCGTAAGAAGCCTATTCGTACCCCTCTCCCTGCCTCGCCCGGAAGCGGGGAGAGGTTTGGTCTTTTCCCAACACCCGCGCGGATGCTTGACAACCTTGCAGAGTGGGTGTACAATACTATTGTGCCGTGGGCGGGAGTAGTTCAGTGGCAGAACGCCAGCTTCCCAAGCTGGATGTCGCGGGTTCGAGTCCCGTCTCCCGCTCCATACCACAGGTAGCACCTCTTTGCCCCACTCAAACCGCTCAGGCACTCCATACTGTGTGCCCCAGATTGTCGATAATGCGGAAGTCGGATTCCGCCGAAACATATCTTGCAGCTGGCGCCGACAGAGCCGACGCCAGCCTGTATGGGTTGTGGACCCGAAAGCCGGTTACCTCTTGCGCCGACGCATCACCGCCAGAGCTGCCATGCCCCCACCCAGAACCAACATCGTGGCAGGCTCGGGAACGGGAACCGCCTGTACCTCTACCACATCAAACCGCAGGGTTCCGGTAGGCGCATAGGTGGAGGTGGAACGAGCCGCCTCGTAGGCGCTGGTGCCCGGCGCGAAGTCCGTGACCACGCGGAAGGCAAAGTTGGGCGCGTTGTTCACTGCCGCCACGCCGGTCAGGTCGAGCACAAAGGGACCGCCACCATAGTCCTGGCTATACCAGCGGTCACCTCCGCCAGCCACCAGCCGCGCACCGTCCATCCAGTTCGTACCATCCACCGTATACTGCACCAGCACATATTTGGATGAGGTGTTGCTCCAGCGAAGGTCGAAACTGACCACCACATTGCGGTAAAGCGTGGTCGGCACAGAAAACACCACTCCTGCAGTGCGCGGATTGGTGCCCTGCGCGGGGTAGGTGGTGGTCTGCAGGGCGCCGCGAGCATCCAGAGGCGAGCCAGCGAAATCAAAGCCCGGGCTCGTGACGCCACCTATCAGCCTATAACTCGCCGATGAGGCGTACACTCCGCCGTCCGCTGCGGCGTTCAGGTCGTTGAAGTTCCACAGCACCAGCTGGTCTGCCCGCACAGCCTGCGCTACCCATGCTACGGCGACCACAGCCAGCAACAGGGTCGTTGCACGAACTTTCATCAACCGCGAATGCCTCCTTTCATAGAAATTGAAGCCTTCTGTATGATAGCCAGATTCTGTTAAACCAGTGTTAAATCTTTCGGAAGGGTGTGGTAACCTCTTGGGACAAGCCGTACATGCAGAACGAGAGCCTGAAAAGCGCCTCCACAGGCAGGAAATACTCTGGCGATGTCGCACATAGGATTGGGAGGTGTCAAGATGCTGATGCGACTGTGGATACCCTTGCTTTTCGTCTTCATGGCTACAGCCAGTCATTCCCAATCCTTTACCATTGCCGAGCGGGGCAGGTCACGGTGCAACATCCAGACCGCTTCCGCCCATCAGGCGCTGGCGCAGGAACTTCAGCGCTGGCTGAAGGAGGTGACCGGCGCTGAGATACCTATCACCGAGCTGTCCCCCGACACCGCAGGTATCGTGCTGGGCACCGCCGACGAACTTCCCGACGAGGCGCGCACTCAGCGCGTAGCCGAACTCGGACCGGAGGGCTATGCCATCTCCAGCACCCCTGCGCGCTTGCTGGTGATTGCTAACACCCCGTTGGGACTGCAGCACGCCGTCTACCGGCTGCTCGACCGTGTCGGGTGTCGCTGGCTGATGCCCAACCCGGCGTGGACGATTGTGCCCCGGCGCCCCACGCTTCGGGTGAACCTGAGCCTGCGTGAGAAGCCTGCCTTTGACGACCGCGTCATCTGGTATACCTGGGGGGTGGTCTCCCCCAAACTGGGGGACGAATACCGCGACTGGTTCAAACGCAACCGGCAGGGCGGGCATTTTCAGGCGCACACCGGTCATGCCTACGACAACTACATCTCGTCGCGCGAGTTCGAACAGCATCCGGAGTGGTTTGGGCTGGTGGAGGGCAAGCGCCAGCGTCTGCAGCTGTGCGTGAGCAATCCGGAGGTGCAACGGCGTGTGGCGGAGGGCGTGCTGGAAGCGTTCCGACGCGACCCACAGCGACAGATGGTGTCGGTAGAGCCGAACGACGGCGGCGGTCACTGTGAGTGCGACAACTGCCGTGCCTTAGGTTCGGTGAGCGACCGGGTGTTCACCCTCGCGAACGTGGCAGCGAAGGCGGTGCGAGAGCGCTACCCCGACAAGTGGGTGGGAATACTCTCTTACGCCTTTCACAGCGCGCCACCCAGCATTCGCATTGAGCCGGGCGTGTATGTGCAGGTGGTGAACGGTTTCAACTACTCTCCGTTCACTTTTGAGCAGCGCCTCGATCGCATCCGGCAACAGGGTGCGGCGGTGGGCATTTACGACTATTTTGCCGTGTATGAGTGGGACTGGAGCCTTCCCGGTGCCGCCAAAGCTGCGCGGTATTACGAGCTGGCGAAGGACATCAAGATGTATCACCGCATCGGGGGCACCACTATCAGCGCACAGGCGGGTTGCGACTGGGTTCCATACGGCATTGGCTACTGGATGGGGGCGCGCCTGATGTGGGAGCCGGCATTAGACCCCTCGGCGCTGGTTGAGGAGTTCTGTCGGCTGGCATACGGCAGGGCGTCGGTGCCGATGCGTCGCCTGCACGAGCGGTGGGCGCGGGGCGAGCGTTTCAGCGCGCGGGGTCTGCGTCTGGCGCTGGACGATTTGCAGGAGGCATACCGGCGGGACAGTTCTCCTGCGGTGCGTGCGCGTCTGGATCAGGTGGCGATGTATCTGCACTGGTTGCGGTTATGGCTGGAGTATGACCGCGTGTCGTGCCTGACCGAGTTCGGCAAGCTGGTCAACCCGCCAGAGGAGGTTCTGGCAAGGGCGCGGGAGTGGGCGGTGTATACTCGTCGCCTTCTGGACACCGGCGTCACCCACGTCACCCCGCTGTTAACCTCCGGCTGGTTTCGGTATCGGCTGGACGCTTTGAGTAAGATAGAGGGCTTTGACTGGACGACGGCGGAGGCGTGGCTGCAGGAGCGCACCGACCCACCGAGTGCGGAGGAGGCTGCTCAGCTGTGTGCGGATGACCTTCGTCGTCTGCGCGAGCTGGTTCCGGATGCGGTGGAGATTGCGGGCAGGCAGTTCAGCGGTCAGCTCGTCCCGATAGCGCAGGCGCGTCCAGAGCTGGTACGTGCGTGGGGCGAGGTGCCGCGTTCGCCTCTCTTTGTGGAGAGCGGATGGCACTACTTCACGGGCGAGGCGGGCGAACGCCTTCGGGTGCGTTACACTCCGTTCAGCGCCGACCACACGGTGGACTGCAGCTGGCGGTTACAGAGGGCGGACGGCGGTGCCGTGTCGGAGGGTCGACTGCAGTTGCCGAAGGGCGAGCGCGGTCAGGTGGAGTTGCGCCTGCCGGAGGCAGGAGTGTATCGGTTCCGTCCGGGCACGGATTACTGGAAGGCGGCTCAGGTGGAGTTCGGTTCGCGCCCAGTGTCGGTGTGGGCGGGCTATTCGGGTGTGACGCTGAACGAGCCGTTGCGTTTGTGGATGCCGCGGCTGGATCAGCCGCTGTACTTCTACGTTCCGAAGGGCACGCGCCACTTCGTAATGGGGATAGTCTCTGGAGGTTGGCCCCACACGGAGCTGGTTTTGCGTTTGCCGGACGGCACGGAGGTCAAGCGGGAGCGCTTGCTGGCGGGCGACCAGCTTTCGGTGATTGTGGACAAGGACATCGAGGAGTATGGGGCGATTTCCGAGATCGGGTTACGCACGATACCGCCGTCCCAGCAGTTGACCATACGTGTGCCGCAGGGTGCAGATGGTCAGATATGGTCGCTTTCACTGAACAGCCTGCGCTGTGCGGTGGAGCTGTATGATATTCCGCCTTTTGTTGCGCGTCATCCTTCGGAGTTGCTGGTTCCGGAGGATGCATTGAAAGGGCGTTGAGGCGAGGCGAAGTGTGTTCTCGCCTAGCCATACCGGGAAGGGGGACGGGTTCGTTACGACAACCCCTCTCCCGACCTCTCCCCGAAGCGGGGAGAGGAGCCTGACTCCCCATCCCTCGCAGGGAAGGGGGGTGGGAGGGATAGGTTTGGTCTTTTTCCAACACTCTCCCCCGCCCTTGACAAAGCACGGCTTTGACTGCTAAACTGCAACTGGTTCAAATACGCCGACGGATAGCCTCTGGCTATCCGTTCGTTTTGCTGATAGATCACAGCGACAGAAGGGAGGCAATGCGGCTAACAGCCGCGTGAGCGCAGTATGCCAACGGTTGTGGTGGTGGGTGCCCAGTGGGGCGATGAAGCGAAAGGCAAGGTGGTGGACTGCCTGGCGCAGGACGCCGATATGGTGGTGCGCTACGGAGGTGGAAGCAACGCCGGACACACGGTGCGCTTCGACGGACGGGAGTTCAAACTGCATCTCATCCCATCCGGCATCTTTCGCCCGCAGGTCACCAGTATCATCGCCAGCGGTGTGGTGGTGGACCCCCAGGTGCTGGTAGAGGAAATCCGCGCCCTGCAAGCAGATGGGGTTTCGGTGGACAACCTGAAGGTGAGCGCCCGCGCGCATGTGGTGATGCCCTATCACCGTCTGCTGGATGCTCTGGAGGAGAAACAGCGCGGCTCGGCACAGATAGGCACCACCTGCCGCGGCATCGGTCCCGCGTATGCCGACAAAGCCGCCCGCAAGGGTATCCGCATGGCAGACCTGCGCCATCCCGAACGGTTTGCTGCGGTACTCCGGAGCGCACTGGAGGAGAAGAGCCGCCTGCTGAAGCTCGTGTACGACGCCGATTGCCCTGCCCTCGAAGAGGTCTGGGGCGAGTATGAGCAGTTTTTACCGGTGCTGCGCCCGCTTATCACCGACACCGACCCGCTGGTGTACAGTGCGGTGAAGAGCGGTAAGCGCGTCGTTTTCGAAGGCGCACAGGGTACTCTTCTCGACCTCGATCACGGCACCTACCCCTACGTCACCTCCTCTCATCCCATATCGGGAGGCGCCTGTGTGGGCACCGGTATCGGTCCCACGCACATCGACGCGGTCATCGGGGTAGCGAAGGCGTACACTACTCGCGTGGGATCCGGTGCGTTCCCCACCGAACTGCCCAACGAAACGGGAAACTATTTGCGCGAACGTGGCAGGGAGTACGGCACCACCACCGGCAGACCGCGCCGCTGTGGGTGGCTGGACACAGTGTTGTTGCGCTACTCCGCGCAGGTGAACGGGCTGACCGCCTTCGCCATGACCCTGCTGGACGTGCTGAGCGGACTGGAAACCGTGCAAATCTGCCGCGCCTATCGCCTTCCCGACGGACAGGTGGTCGAACAGTTCCCCTCGGACAGCGTCGTGCTGCAGCAGTGCGAGCCGGTGTACGAGCAGTTGCCCGGCTGGAAAGAAGAGATTGCCGACGTGCGTCGCTGGGACGAACTGCCCGAAGAGGCGAAGCGCTACGTCCAGCGCGTGGAGGAGCTCACCGGCGTGCCTGTCGCTATGGTATCCGTGGGACCGATGCGCACGCAGACCTTCTGGCGACACAACGTGCTGGAGGATGCCCCGGTGCGCTCGCTGAAGGAACTCGCGCGCCGTCAGGCTCTACCGTAACGCTTCTCGAACTCCGTGCGGAACGCCTCCAGCGTAGGCGTGTCGAACAGCACCAGACGCACCTCCTGAATGCAACTTTGCGCATTCTCCGCGAAGTAGTCCTCGATGGCGCTCAGCATCACCTGCGCGCACCGCTCTCTCGGGAAGCCGTAGATGCCAGCGCTGATGGCAGGAAAGGCGACGCTCGCGATGCCCAGCTCCCCGGCGCGCTGAAGACTGCTCTGCACGGCGCTGGCAAGCAGGCGGTCTGCCTCTTCTGGTGTGTGGTCGCGCCAGATGGGACCCACTGCGTGGATGACATACCGCGCCGGAAGCCTGCCCGCACCCGTCACCGCCGCCTGACCTGTCGGGACGTGACCGATGCGGTTGCTCTCTTCCTGAATCACCTCGCCACCCGCCCGCACGATTGCCCCCGCGACGCCCCCGCCGTGCTGGAGCCTCTCGTTCGCCGCGTTCACGATGGCGTCCACCTGCTCCTGCGTGATGTCCCCCTGC